>CAIYYI010000167.1 GCA_903930345.1 uncultured Verrucomicrobiota bacterium | reverse complement strand
TGTCGCCAGGTGTTTATGAGATCGAGCTTAGAAAGGGCGAGGAGGTTTTCTTGTATGTCACACCCAGTTAACCTGCTGTCTGTGTTATTCGGTGCGCTGGTTCTCGCCCTTACGGCGCGAGCAGGGTCCCCTGTCGGCGGAGTTGCTTCGCGCTCAAATTTTGTCAGCGAACAGGTTGTTGCGGGGTATTTCCCTCTGGCGTCGCGTGTGATGGCTGCCGATGTATGGGTAGATTCAGGGGACTGGCAGGTCGCGCAAATCGCCGCCCGGGATTTGACCGCCGATATTGAGCGGGTCACGGGGTGCAAACCGGAGCTGAAACAAACGCCGGAAGGACTGAAGGAAAACACTGTGTTGGTGGGCACGCTCGGCAAGAGTCCGGTGATTGACCGTTTGGTCAGGGAGGGCCGGATCGACGTGCGGGATGTGCAGGGACAGTGGGAATCGTTCGTGATTTCGACGGTGGCCGACCCCATGCCGGGTGTCCGCCGGGGTTTGGTCATCGCCGGCAGTGATCGCCGCGGAACGGCGTATGGTGTTTACGAATTGTCTCGGCAGATCGGGGTTTCGCCCTGGTATTGGTGGGCGGATGTGACGCCCCAACAACGGGAGGCGATCCACGTCTCCCCGGAGCGCCTGCGGGTCGGTCCGCCGGCGGTGAAATACCGCGGTATATTCATTAACGACGAGATGTGGGGCATCCGGCCTTGGGCGGTGAAGAACTTCGCGCCCGACGAGGGATTGGGTCTCGGTCCCAAGACGTACGCCAGGATCTTCGAGTTGTTGCTGCGTCTGCGTGCCAACTATCTCTGGCCTGCGATGCATCAGCAAACGATTCCTTTCAATTGCTATCCGCAAAACAAGCTCGTCGCCGACGACTTCGCCATCGTCATGGGGTCCAGCCACATTGAGCCGATGTTGCGCAACAACATCGCCGGCGCTGAATGGGACCGCGAAGGCGGCGGTGAGTGGGACTATCAGAAGAACCCTGGCCCCATTCGCAACTATTGGGCCAGACGGCTCACTGAAAACGGTCGCTATGAAAACATTTACACGCTCGGCATGCGCGGCAAAGACGACGAACCGATGAAATTCGGCGGCCCGATGTCGGAGAAGATCGGCCTGATGGAACAGATCTTCGCCGACCAACGCGCATTGCTCGCCCGGCATGTGAATCCGGATCCCGCCAAGGTGCCGCAGGTGTTCATTCCCTACACGGAAGTGTTAGGGATTTACGACCACGGTCTGAAAGTGCCCGGCGACGTGACGATCTGCTGGCCGGACGACAACTTCGGCTACATCCGCCGCCTGCCAAACGCCGCTGAGCAGGCCAGGACTGGAGGGTCCGGTGTCTATTACCACCTCCAATGGCTGAATGGAGCCACCACCGCCTACACGTGGCTCAACACGACGCCTCCGGCCCTCATTTGGGAAGAAATGAGCAAGGCCTGGCAATACGGTGCCAAAAACATCTGGGTGCTCAATGTCGGCGACATCAAGCCCGGCGAGATTGGCACCGAGTTCTTTCTTGACCTGGCTTGGGACCCGCAGCGCTACCGTAACGACAATCTGCGCGACTTCCTTGTGCGCTGGGCCGCGCGGGATCTCGATTCGCGCTTTGCCGACGAGATCGCCGGGATCATGGAGGA
>CAIYYI010000166.1 GCA_903930345.1 uncultured Verrucomicrobiota bacterium | reverse complement strand
CCCCAATCCTCCGGCCAGAACAGCCGTTCAAGTCGGAAACGGTCTTCCGCTTTGGCCGTCGCTGATCCACAGCCCGAATAAAAAACCCGCAATCCCCACGGTGACGGGCGGATTGCGGGTGTGGAATGACGCTGGAATTACTCGGGTTCCTTGTGGTCCTTTTTCCGGTGTTTGGAGTCTTCAATGACCTTCTGCTCCATGTCTCGTTGCATCTCCTCGTAATGGCTGAACTCTTCGGAGTGGATCCCCCGTCCGCCGGTGAGTGAGCGGATGGTGGTGGAATAGCGATAGAGTTCCTTTTGCGGAACTTGCGCACGGATGACCTGCATGGTTCCTTCGGTGTCCATGCCCTGGATTTTGCCCCGTCGGCTGGAAAGGTCACCCATCACCTTGCCCATGCAGTCGTCCGGAATCCGGATTTCAATGTTATTGATCGGTTCCAGCAGGCAGGGTTTGGCCTGGGCGAAAGCCTCTTTGAAGGCGAAGTAGCCGGCGATTTGGAAGGCGATGTCCTTGGAGTCCACCGGGTGCATTTTGCCGTCGTAAAAATCGATTTTGACATCGACCACCCGATAACCCGCAAGAATGCCTTCCGTGCAGGCTTTCTGGACCCCTTTCTCGACCGATGGAACAAACACGCGGTCCACGTTCTGGCCGCTGAGGGAGTGGATGAACTCCATGCCGGTGTCGCGCGGCTTGGGTTCGATGCGCATCCAGACCTCGGCAAACTGGCCGGCTCCGCCGGTTTGCTTCTTGTGGCGGTACTTGGATTCCCCCCGGCCTTTGATGGCTTCCCGATAGGGGATCAGCGGTTCCGTCAATTCAATATCCACCTTGTAACGTTTGCGCAGACGATCGGCGACGACTTCCAGATGCAGGCCACCTTGGGCGCTGATCACCGTCTGGTGCAGTTCCCCATCCACATGGTATAGGAACGTGGGGTCTTCCGCATGCAGTGCCGCCAGGCCCTGGGCCACTTTGTCTTCCTCTCCCTTGACGGTGAGTTTCAAGGCGGCATGGATGTTGGGTTTTGGATAGACCACGGGGGGCAGGGATACCGGGTGTTTGGCGTGGCACAACGTGTGACCGGTGGAGGTGATTTTCAACTTCACCAAGGCACCCAGATCACCGGCGGCCAGGCTGTTGACAGCGATGCGGTTCTTGCCATTGAGCTGGAAAAACTGACCGATCCGCTCCGAGGCTTTGCGGGTGCTGTTGTACAAATCCAGACCCAGGTGCAGTTCCCCGCTCCAGAGCCGGAAATAGGACATATCACCAAACTGTGGTTCGCTGATGGTTTTGAACACGTACAGCACCGGTTCGTGATTGGCGCTGGCCAGTTCCACTTCCTCGCCTTCGGCATCCAGGGCGTGGAACTTGGGGTGGTCCACCGGGGACGGAGCGTACTCTGCCAGGAAGTCCAGCAATCGGTTCACCCCCACATTGGTTTCGGAGGCGGTGACAAACAGGGGGATGACTGCGTGTTTGGACAAGGCATTGCGCAGGCCGGTTTTCAGTTCCTCGGGGCTTAAACCGCCGGATTCAAAGAATTTCTCCAGCAAGGCATCGTCAGCCTCCGCCACGTCTTCGGTGGCTTTCTGGAGGAATTCCGCCGCTTTATCCTTGATGGCACCGGTGGCGGGAGCAGCCTGGCACTTGCCGGTGCCATCCAGAACGTAAGTCAGCACCTCGGCGGAAAACACATCCACAATCTGGCTGGCCCCCGGACCGGTTTTGACCGGCCAGGTCAGCGGCAAGACGTGTTCGCCAAATCGGCCTCTGATTTGGATCAACAGGGCTTCCAGATCGATGTTTTCCTTGTCAATGGCATTGATGACAATGACCTTGGGGAGATCGTACTTGACGGCGCATTCCCAGGTTTGCTCGGTGCCCACGCCGATGCCATGCTGGGCATGGATGACGGAAATAGCCAGATCGCACACACGCAGGGAACTCATGCTCTCACTGATGAAATCAAGGTAGCCGGGTGTGTCAATGAGGTTGATTTTGCGTCCCAGCCACTCGGTGTGCAGCAGGGAGGAGTGAATGGAAATATGACGATGCTGCTCGTCTTCGTGGTAATCCGATACCGTGGTGCCATTGGCGATGCTGCCAAGGCGATTGATGACGCCACCGCAGGCCAGCATGCATTCGCTGAGCATGGTTTTGCCGCCCGAGGCATGCCCGACAATTGCAACATTCCGAATCTCCGCCGGTTGATATGTTTTCATGTCAAAGACTTCTTTCCACGCATTTCAGCCTGGTAACACAGCGGTTTGGCCCGGCCACAACAAAACCCAGACAGTTCCGTATTCAGGCAACTGTGCGATCTCACCCTGGAGTTCACCTCGGGTGAGGGTGGGGCGACCGGGTCGCCGCCAAACTTCGGGCTGATTTCCTTGTGCCGTAACACATTCCAAGAGCCACTGTCGAGCACTTTGTGAGTTAACTGAAGAATATTTCAAAGCGGGGCCGGTTTTTCTGCTTGCGCTTTCAGATTGTTCCTAACACTTATTGAACGCATGACTACAAACAAGTGCGTATTATCATTGATGCTGGTGACCGGGCTCGGATTGGCCGGGTGCGTTTCCACGCCCAAACCCTGCCTGCCTGCCAATTCGGCAGCCCTTTTCAACGGCAAGGATTTGACCGGTTGGCAGGCGGTTTCCAGTCAGCCCGGCATCAGCCGGGAGCAGGTTTGGAGCGTCAGGGATGGAGTGATTGTCTGCCAGGGGGATCCCATCGGCTACCTGCATACCACTGAGAAATTCACCAATTTCCGTCTGTTCGTCGAGTGGCGTTGGGCTCCTGGCAAACCGCCAGGCAACAGTGGGGTGTTTCTACGGGTGAATGGGGAACCGCGCGCCCTCCCGCGCTGCCTGGAAGCCCAGCTCAAGAGCGGGGATGCCGGAGATTTATATGGTTTTCATGGGATGAAAATCAACGGTGAGGCATCCCGGTTGAAGCAGGTTGCCAACCACGCACTTGGCGGGGATCTGACCGGGGTGAAGAAGATTTTCGGCAATGAGCTGAAGCCCGGCAAGTGGAATCGTTACGAGATCGAAGCGCGGGGGGGGCAGGTGACTGTTTGGGTCAATGGGCTGAAGGTGAACGAAGCCGCTGACTGTGAGATGGTGTCCGGCCCGGTGGCGCTGCAGTCGGAGGGGGGCGAGGTTCACTTCCGCAATGTTTATTTGCAACCGCTGCCATAAAACGCGCGAAAGAAAGATGCCTTCGCCACCCCAGGCGGCAGGAATGCGCCAAATTTCACTCTGTTCGGATTTGCCCTGTTGTCGCTCGTCCGGATGAACATTCGTGAATCCTCCGGGTTTGCATGAAAAACCGGCGAAGCTGTCAGGCTTCGCCGGTTGTTTGTAATCAGTCTTTTTGATCTGGCGTCTGCACTCAGGCGCGGGTGGTGGATTCGTTGGCCAATTCCTCGTTTGTGACCGCGTTGACGATCTTGAACTGCTCGGCATGGCAACTCGGTTCGCCCCGGAAGCTCAGTTTCCCGAAGTATTTCTTCTCCAATTCGATCAGCAAGGCCTCATCCTCAGTCCGCAGGCGTGCCAGCACGCTGGGATGAACCAGGATTTTGAGCTGAAAATCCGACTCGTCACGCGAGCGTTTCTTGAGGATTTCGCTCAGTTTGCGCTGCAGTTCCACGCTCATGGTGATGGCGCTCTTGACCATGCCGCGGCCTTTGCAGTACGGGCAGTCGTCATAGACGGCGGACCTTACGCTCTCGGTATGCCGCTGGCGGGTCATTTCCATCAGACCCAGTTGGGAGATGGGCAGGATGTGGGTTTTGGCGCGGTCCCGCTTGAGGTGATCCTTCATGCGGTTGTACACGGTCTGCTGGTCGCGGCGGGACTTCATGTCAATGAAGTCCAGCACGATCAGACCGCCAATGTTGCGCAGGCGCAGTTGGCGGCAGATTTCATCCGCAGACTCGAGGTTGACCTTGAGGATGTTGGCCTCCTGATCCTTGCCGCTTTTGTGCCGGCCAGTGTTGACGTCAATGGCCACCAGGGCCTCGGTTTCGTCCACCACCAGGTAGCCGCCGCTCTTGAGATGCACCTGACGTGAGAAGGTGTTCTCCAATTGGCGGGTGATGTTGAAGCGGTCAAAGATGGGCTGGGAATCGCTGTACACTTTGATCTTGGAGGCGGAGCGCGGGGAGATGCGGTTGATCATCGCGCGCATGCGCTCGAACGCCTTGGCATGATCCACCACAATGCGTTCGACATCCTCGGTGAGGAAGTCCCGCACCGTCCGCTCAATCAGATCCGGCTCCTGGAACACGCAGCACGGGCCGGGCTTTTTGTTGATGCAATCCTGAACCCCTTTCCACTCCTCCAGGAGGAGGGCCAGATCGCGTACGAAATACCGCAACTGCTGTCCTTCGCCAGCGGTGCGCATGATCACGCCCATGCCGTCAGGAATGCTCAGAGCACGCAGGATCTTCTTCAGGCGCTGGCGCTCCTCATTGCTCTCGATTTTTCGCGAGATGCCGCTTTGATCGGAGTTGGGGAGCAGGACGAGGTAGCGACCGGGGAGCACCAGGTTGGTGGTGACCCTGGGACCCTTGGTGCCGATGGGGCCCTTGGTCACCTGGACAATGATGTCGCTGCCCGGAGGATAGAGGCGCGGGATATCGCGATGGGTGATACGCGGACGGTCTTTTTCCCGTTTCTTGGTTTCTCGCTCCACGACCTCCACGCCTCTGTCGAAGCTGTTGGGGACGATGTCCCAGTAATGGAGGAAGGAGTTTTTATCGAAACCAATATCCACAAAGGCGGCCTTCAGCCCGTCTTCCAGATTGCGAACCTTGCCTTTGTAGATGCTGCCCACCAGACGCTCCTCGGTGTTGCGCTCAATGGTGAACTCCTCCAGTTTGCCCTCTTCGAGGACCGCAACGCGGGTCTCAAGAGATTCCGCATTGATGATGACCTCCTTGTGGGTACGTTTCACCGGCTTGATGAGGCGCTGGACTTTTTTGATGACCCGACCGGCGGCACTCTTGATCGCCTCTATGAGGTTCTTGGGCGGGGGATCAGCCACGACCACCGGCTGATAAATTTCCTCGGCCACCTCAGCCGGCACCTCCATGTTGGGCTCCCTGAAATCGCGTCGGCTGGGTGGGGCATTGCCCTCCGCCGGGGCCTGCACACCCTCGGGGGGCAGTCCAGCGGCGATGTTTTCTGACCGGTCGATTTCGTTTTCGTGGCGACGACGATCAAAGACCGAATCGTTGTCGCGTTTGTTTTCCACGGCCTCAACCCGCGCCTCTTGGGCGCCGCGGTCGGGTCGTTGTGGGGTGCCCAGTCCGCCCTTGGGGCGGAAACGCATGCCGCCCCGGCGGCGTCCAAAACTTTTGCTTTCACTCATATTAATAGGATCTCCGATATAGGAACACGTTTTGCAAGAGACCGATAGCGATCAGGGAGCAGAGTACCGAGGAGCCGCCGTAACTTAGCAGAGGCAGCGGCACACCCGTGACCGGCATCAGGCGAATGTTCATGCCGATGTTGATGAACAGGTGGCTGAAAAAGAGGGTCACAACCCCCACAGCCAGCATTTTCCCGAGGCGGTCCCGCGCCTCGGAGGCGATTTTGATCCCGGAAAACAGGATCATGCCATACAGCGTGATGACAAACACGCTGCCAACGAATCCACTTTCCTCGGCAATGACGGAAAAGATGAAGTCGTTGTGTGCCACAGCCCGGGGCAAATAGCCCAGGGCAATCTGTGTGCCCTGGCGCCAGCCTTTGCCCGTCAGTCCTCCCGAACCAACACAGATCAGCGCCTGTTCGACGTTGTAAGAGTCGTTGCGCTGTTGAATGCGCAGGCGCTGACGCTCCGCCTCCGTGGCGTTGGGCGGAGCGAAATCTTTTCCGAAATACACCAGCAATCTGCGGCGCTGGTAATCCTGCAGTTTGATCTGCCAACCCGGGGGGGCAAACAGAATGTCCACCAGGAAGAGCATGGCCAGCACGGCCACGCCCAGCACCAGCCGGCGCAGGAAGCGGGCCGGTGCCCCGGCGGCGAACAACATGGCTAGGCCGATGGGTAGGAAAATGATGGATGACCCCAGGTCCGGCTCTTTGAGGATCAGCAGGAAGGGCAGGGCGGTCAGCCCCAGGGATTTGAGGAAATTGCGCATCTGCGCCAGTTCGTCGGCGGGTCGGCTCAGGAAATGCGCCTGGGCCAGGATGAAGGCGAGCTTGGCAAACTCAGAGGGTTGCATCTGGAAAAAACCGAGATCAATCCATCTTCTGGCACCAAAGCGCATGGCCCCGATTCCCGGGATCAGCACCGCCAGCAGCAACAGTATGCAGGCCCAGTAAGCGACCAGCGACCAGCGGGCAAGCGTGTGGTAGGAGATCAGGCAGACGGCCACGGCGGCGGTGCTCCCCAACAGGTACCAGGCCGCTTGCAGCACCGAGCGTTGCTGATACCATGGCTGATTGCTCAGGGCCTCATTCGCCATGGTGGCACTGAAAATGTACGCCACTCCCATGGCCATCAGGCCGACCACGCCGATGAGCAGCAGCCAATCGAGCCGCGCCTGGCGATCTTTGATGGGGTGATCGTAAAACATCAGCGCAGCGCGAGGGTATCCACGCGTCCTTTCTTCCGCTTCTCCATCTCCAGGACGGCGCGGTAGATCCGGCCGGCCACCGGGGCGCATGTCCCCCCGCCTGAGCCGCCGCTTTCCACCATGACAATGACGGCGTACTGCGGGTTGTCAAACGGGGCGAAGGAGGCAAACCATGTGATTTTATCCACCGTGCGGCCGCCGTGTTGCACCTCGGCCGTGCCGGTTTTACCCGCCACCTGGTAGCCGGGAACATTCGCGGCGTGGCCGGTTCCATCGCGGTCAATGACATCCGCCAGCATGGCTTCCCGCACGTAGCGCAGGTTCTGCGGCTTGACGCGCAGCTCGCCCCGGGGACGGGTCTCAAAGGAGACCACCCCGCGGCCCAGATGCCCTGGCTCCATCGGCTCAATCTGCTTGACCAGCCGGGGCCAGAAAACCTTGCCCCCGTTGGCCACCGCCGACACCATCACCGCCATCTGCACCGGGTTGACGGCCAGCATACCCTGCCCGATGCACAGGTTGGCGGTGTCACCATCGGTCCAGGGGGTGCCGCGAATGATCAGGTCACGCAGGCGGTCCTGGTCCGGAAAAATCCCCCGGTCACTTTGCTGAGTGGGGATTTCCAACGGCTGGCCGAATTGAAACTGCGCCCCCATGTTCAGCAGCCGGGACAGCCCGGCCAGCAGGCCGTGATGGATGAAGTACGAGTTGCTCGAAAGCTTGAAGGCATCCTTGAAATTGTACTCGCCCGGCGGAGCCGTGTCCTCGATTTTGCGATTGCCCACGTAAATGCAGCCCCGTCCGGGACGCTTGGGGTCCGGCTGCACGGTGAATTTCTCCTCGGGATTCAGGGTGCCCGCCTCCAGGCACGCCAGGGCGGTGGCAATCTTGAAAATGGAGCCGGGCGCGTAGCGCTCCTGGCAGGCCCGGTTGATCAGGGGGCGATCCTCGAGATCGTTCAGCCGGAGCATGGTGGCCCGGTCAATCGCGGGAACAAAGGAGTTGGGATCAAAGGCCGGCTGCGAGACCATGGCCAGGAGATCGCCGTTGCGAATGTCCATCACCACCACGGCACCCTGCACCCGGGCCTGCGCGGATGCCAGAGCTTTTTCGGCCTCTTTTTGCAGCGGCAAGTCCAGGGTGAGCATCACATTTTTGCCGGGAGCGGCAGGGGTCCAGACGCTTTCGGATTGCCGGTACCCCAGGCTGTTCACGAGCACGAATTTGTAGCCGGCCATGCCCCGAAGCTGTTCCTCAAAGGCGGCTTCGATCCCCACCACCCCCTTGAAGTCGGGCATCAGGTAGTTGAAAAACGAGTCCTCCCCATCCACCGGACGGTCATCGCGCGAAAGATAACCCAGGATATGCGCGGCGATCGGGCCGTGATAATACACCCGTTTGGGCAGCACCTCCACATCCATGCTGGGCGGCATGCCGGGCTGCTCATAAAAACGGGCCAATTGGGTGGCTGTCAGGTTTTGCAGGACGGGCAGGGGCAGGGCCAGACGATCCTGGTAGTGCTGCTGGAATTGCCGGAGACCCAGACTCAGCGGCAGATCCATGGCCAGGGCGGCGTGCCGCACCGTGTTGCTGGCGACCTTGTACCGGGCCTGCTGCCCCAGCAGGGTGCGCTCGTCGCGCGTCACAGAACGCTTTTGCGCGCGGGCCCCAGCCTGGAGATTGGTGTAATCCTGGTAGAATACCGCCTGGAATTGCTTGCTCAGTTCCTCCAGAAAAAGGCACAGATTGTAGTTGGGCTCATTGGCGGCCAGCGGCAGGCCGTTGCGATCAATGATCATGCCGCGCACCGCCGGGATGCGCACGCTGCGGAACGACTGGGCCACCTGGCTGTCCACGTAGCGGCTGCTGGCGATCACTTGCACATACCAGAGACCGGTCAAAAGCACCAGCAACCCTGTCAGCACCAGCAGCGAGATCAGCCGGAGGTGGGGGTCACTGCGTTTGATTTGGTCAAATACAAGCATGGGTTGTCAGATGCGTCCGCGCACAATCTCGCGATCCGGGCGAAACCCGCCTTCGCTGAGGGGCTGATAGTTCAAGGTCTGGTGCGCCCAATCGAAAAACCGGAAGCAGAGCGGAGTGGCAAGGCCGCCGCACAGGGTCAGGGTGAGCAGTTGCCACAACGAGGCCATACTGACCATCGGCCGTTCATTGAGCAGCACCAGCAGCAGCACCGTGATGAGCGGGGCCAGGGCGCTGGCCGCCAGGCCGATCACCATCTGGGCCACCCATTGATCCCGCAGGATCAGGTGGCGGCGCCAATGCACCACGGCGGCGATGAGCGTCAGCGCGAACAGGGAGCTGCCCAGCGGGTTGCTCGATAGGGAATCGAAGAGCAGTCCGCCCACGACGGCCAGCAGCACGGCGGTGCCAAATGAATAGCTGAGGGAGGCATAGACCACCAGCGCCGGGAGCAGATCAGGCTGCACGGCCAGCAAGCGGCGCACAAAGGTGAAATTGGCTTCGGCAAACAGCACGAGGAACATCGTGGCGAACAGCAGCCAATAGTTGAGCCAGTTCCATTTCATGGCAGCAGCACCCAGACTTCCTCCAGGTTGTTGAGGCCGGCCGCCAGCTTGATGCGCGCCTCGATGTAAAGTCCGTCCATGCTATGGGTGTCCACGATCTGGCCAATGTGGATGCCGCGGGGAAAGGTGCCCCCCAAACCGCTGGTGGTCACCTGCTGGCCGGCGCGCAGATCGTTGCCGCGGCTTAGAAAACTTAAATCAATGAACGGGCTGTATGCGGAGTTGGCGGCCCCCGGGGCGATGATGCCGGTATCCTGGGCCTCGGGAATGGCCGCGGCCACCCGGCACTTGGGATCGCCCAGCAACACCACCACCGCCCGGTTCTGCCCCACCTCCGCCGTGCGTCCAACCAGCCCTTCCGGGGTCAGCACGGGCAGGTTGGAACGGATGCCGTCCCGCAAGCCAAGATCAATTTGAATGGTGCGCCACCAGTTGGCAGGATCACGGGAAATGACCCGGGCCAGGCGCAATTGCCACTGGGTCTGTTGTCGCCAGCCCAGGGACTGGCGCAGACGGCTGTTTTCGCGCGCCAATTCCTGGGTTTGCATCAGGTGGATGCGCAGTTGCTGGTTGTCGCGGCGGAGGAGTTGGAGTTCCCTTTCGAGGTCGGCCCGGGGCATGATGTTATCGCCCATTTTGGCCACCAAACGATCCCCGGAGGCGGCCACTCCAAAAAAAGGCACAAAAAGACTGGAGACCGCCAGTTTGAGCTGGGTCAAAGTCCGATCCGGGAGGTTCAGCAGCACCAGGGCCAGCAAAACCACCAAACCGATCAAAATATAATGCGTTTTCCGAAACATTCGTCCACCACGGTCTTCGTGGGGCGAACGCGGAACCAACCTAACCCTTTACGGGCGTCGTAACCCGCTTAAGAAACTGGATCTCCTGCAATACCCGACCGGTGCCTTCAGCCACCGCTGTCAGGGGATCATCGGCAATATGGACCGGCAAACCAGTTTCCTCCGCCACCAGGCGGTCAATGCCGCGCAGGAGGGCACCCCCTCCAGCCATGACAATGCCGCGATCCACAAGGTCGGCGGCCAGTTCCGGCGGGCAGCGATCCAAAGTCATCCGGATCGTCTCCAAAATATTGGACAACGGTTCCTGCAAGCACTCGCGAATTTCTTCCGACCTAATCGTAATGGTTTTGGGCAGACCCTGATTCAGATCCCGCCCTTTCACTTCCAAGGTTAATTCTTGTTCCAGCGGATAGGCTGAGCCAATGCGTATCTTGATTTCCTCCGCTGTGCGTTCGCCAATCATCAGGTTGTAGGACCGCTTCATGTGCGTGATGATGGTGTCGTCAAACTCGTCTCCGCCCACCCGCAGGCTGCGGCTGAATACAATGCCAGCCAGGGAGATGATGGCGATCTCACAGGTGCCGCCACCAATGTCGATGATCATGTTGCCCACCGGTTCATGGACCGGCAACCCCACGCCAATGGCTGAGGCCATGGGCTGTTCGATGAGATAAACCTCCCGGGCTCCGGCATGGGTGGCAGAATCTTTCACCGCCCGCTTCTCCACTTCGGTGATGCCCGAAGGGACAGCGACAACCACGCGGGGAGCGATTAACTTGCGGTGATGGACCCGTTGGATGAAGTATCGCAACATGGCCTCGGTGATCTCGAAATCCGCGATCACGCCGTCCTTCATGGGACGGATGGCAACAATGTTTCCCGGCGTGCGGCCGAGCATGCGTTTAGCCTCGTCGCCCACAGCCAGCACATTGGTTGTACCGGCCTGAATGGCCACTACCGAAGGCTCCCGCAACACAATACCTCGATCCCGGACATACACCAGCGAGTTCGCTGTGCCCAAGTCGATTCCAATATCATTGGAAAAAAGGCTCTTTAAATGCGCAAACATGAACGGTTCCTACAAACTGTTCTGGACTTATTAAGCGATGTATCTGCCTAAACGTCAAGAGGACAAAACGAGAAAACCTTTTTTGCTCCCGGCGGCTGTTTTTTTCCGCCTGCCGCGAAAACACCAGTTGGGACTTGGCAGGGGCTTGGAAT
>CAIYYI010000165.1 GCA_903930345.1 uncultured Verrucomicrobiota bacterium | reverse complement strand
TCACCAGATTACGAGACGAATTTAGGGCATAAATCGTAACTTGTTCTTTGAGTGCCCGCCAGATTTCGGTGTGGATTTTGATACAGATCATCACCGGAAATCCTACGTAATCCTACTTGTATTATCGAAATTCCCCGGGCCACTACGACCATCCTCTGGTTGGGTGGCCCGGTTTTGTTTTTGCAAACGACGATGCCAAAAAAGGCTAGCGTCACCCCCTCAACCAAAATGAATTCCGCCCGTTTTCCAACGGGGAAAAAACTGATAATTTGTTTTAAACCAACAGCTTACCAAGAAAACAGGTCAGCCGTTTCACTCCGTGTAAACCAAACGGCCACCGACGATCACCTTCACTGATTTCCCCTTCAACTGCCAGCCATCAAACGGCGTGTTTCTCGACCGGCTGGGCGAAGTGCTCTTGTCATAGGTCCAGACCCGGTCCGGATCCAGCACCGTCACATCGGCATCCGCCCCCACACTGAGGGTTCCTTTCTTGAGTTTCAGGAGCCGCGCCGGAGCGACGGTGTAACGGGAGATGACCTCGGCGAGCGAAAGTCGGCGCGTGTGATAGAGTTGCATCAATGAAAGGGCCAGTTCGGTTTCCAGGCCCGTGATGCCAAAGGGGGCGTAATCAAACTCCACTTCCTTCTCATAGGTGCAATGCGGCGCATGATCGCTGCACAGCAAATCAAGGGTGCCATCCACAATGCCCTCCAAAACTGCTTCCCGGTCACGGGCAGTGCGCAACGGGGGGTTCATCTTGAAATGGGTGTCGTAAGCGGGCCAGGGCGGCGGCTGCACAAACCCCGCCGTCGATGCCAACAAGGCCTGGCCATCGGTGGCCCAGAATTTTTCACTGCCGGCCACAGCTGCATCGGTGAGGGTGAAATGGTGGGGGCACGCCTCCCCGGAGATGCGCACGCCGCGTTTTTTCGCCTGCCGGAGCAATTCCACGCTGCTGGCGGAGCTGATGTGCTGGCAGTGGATGTGGGCCCCGGTCAAATCGGCCAGCAGGATGTTGCGGGCCACAATCATGTCCTCCCCCGCCGCCGGCCAACCGCGCAAGCCAAGCGCAACACTCCAGTACCCCTCGTGCATCACACCATCAGAGACCAGGTCATAATCCTGGCAATGGTCCATCAGCGGCAGATCAAACATCCGGGCGTACTCGCAGGCGCGGCGCATGAGCTCGTTATTTTGAATGCAATGCCCATCATCCGTGATGGCCACCACACCGGCCTGCTTCAAGGAACCGATGGGCGCAAGATCCTCACCAGCAATGTCCTTGGTGATGGCCCCGGTGATAAAAACATTGACCCGGCCATCCTTGGCGGCTTTTTCATGGATCAGGGCCACGGTGCCCGCATTGTCAATGGCGGGGGTGGTATTGGGCATGCAGACCAAGGAGGTGAAACCGCCCCGCGCCGCAGCCGTAGTGCCGGTCGCAATGGTTTCCTTGGCGGTTTGCCCCGGCTCCCGCAGGTGCACATGGGCATCAATCAATCCCGGGCAAACCACCAGGCCGGTGACATCCACGCGGACGGTTTCCGGGGTGGCTTGGGCGGCGGCGGTGGCACCCACCGCCGCGATTTTGCCATCCACGATCAAAACGTCGGCAAGTTGGTCAAGCTGGTTGGCGGGGTCGATGACACGGCCGCCGGAGAGGAGCATCGGATTCATCAGGCCGCAGAATACACGGAGAGCGATTGACAAGGCAAGCGCAGTTGCTAAAGTGATGGACGTTGTGCGGGTTTCTATATAACACAGCTAACGGACTGAACAAGTGGCAGTTAACATCATTCCTCCAAGAAGCATAACATGGCAAACTGGGCAGCAGACTTC
>CAIYYI010000164.1 GCA_903930345.1 uncultured Verrucomicrobiota bacterium | reverse complement strand
GGTATTCTGGTTGGATCGGCCGGTACCATACTGACCGTGCTAATGTGTAAAGCAATGAACCGTTCACTTCTCAATGTTATCATCGGAGCTTTCGGGGGCGCATTCGCCGCAGTTGGTGCAGCGGGCGCGGTCCACCACGGCCTTGCCGTCGGCGGCCAGCGAAATGGCACGCGGCTTGCAGACGGGAACGCAGTCGCCACAGGCGATGCAGCGCTCGGCCATGTAGGAGAGCTGCGGTTTCGGATCTTTGCTTTCCGGGTTGCTGCACCACCAACAGCGCAGGGGACAGCCCTTGAGGAAGACCGTGGTGCGAATGCCCGGTCCGTCGTGGATCGAGAATCGCTGGATGTCAAAGATGCGGCCGGTGCTCATGGTATTGGCTCACTGATGTTCGGTGCGCGCGATGATTTCCTCCTGCATCGCCGGCGTGAGGTTGACGAAGAACTCGCTGAAGCCGGCGATACGGACGACGAGGTCGCGGTATTGCTCCGGGTTCTTCTGGGCGGCGCGGAGCGTGGCACCGTCCACGATGTTGATCTGCAACTCCTGGCCGCCGTTCTGGAAATAGACGTTCAGCATCGCGCGCAGCTTCTCGCGCTGGGTATCGCTGGAAATCATGGCGGAGTTGAAGCGAATGTTGACCTGATAGGCGCACTGCCAACTCTTGGCCGGATTCAGCTTGCAGACCGAGTTGAGTGTGGCGGTGGGCCCGCTGCGTTCCTGCCCGGCCGAGACCGCGATGGAATTGGCCACTGGCGTGCCGGCCAGGCGGCCATCGGGCGTGGCGGGTGTGACCAGTCCCATGGTGACCGCGCCGCTGCGGACGACGTGAGAGTTGCCAAACGGGCTCCCGTCGCGGGGATCGCGGCAAATTTCCTTCATCGGTTCGTCGCGCAGCCGCTCGACGAGGCGGATGAGGTCGTCCACGCGCGGGTCGTCGTTGCCGTGCTTTGGGGCGGCCTGCAGCTTGGCGCGCAGGCGCTCATAGCCTTGGAAGTTGGCGGCGCAAGCGCGGGCCACTTCGTCCAGAGTCGCCTGCTTGTTCTCATGCACCATCTCGCGGATCGCCGCCAGGCAATCCACTGCGTTGGCGAACGCGATGCCCGAACAGGAGAGGTTGTTGTATTTGGTGCCCTGCGTCATGTCCCGGGCATTTTCCACGCAACCATCAAAGAAACATGAGGTGAGCGGTGTCTGGCCCCACTTCAGGTAGGCCTTCATGAACTTCATCTCGCCTTCGTAGGACTGCTTGATTTGCGCTCGCAGGTAGGCACCCACCGTCGCGCTGAACTGCTCGAAGGACTCCAAACGGTCCGCCGCCGGCGCGATGTCCTTCCATTTCCATTGGTCCTTGTAGCCTTTGCCATTGGTGAGTGCCGCCTCGATCGCGGCGGGGTAGTTCACGAAGGTGCAGGGGTTGTAATACCACTGGCCGGGGAGAGCCAGTTCGTTGCATCCGACCGGCACGTAGTTGTAGGCGTCGGCGCGGCTCATGCCCAGTTC
>CAIYYI010000163.1 GCA_903930345.1 uncultured Verrucomicrobiota bacterium | reverse complement strand
GACTGGCCAAAGGCTGCCGGGGGAGGTTTCATCGGTTCGGTTGTCCAACAAAGCGGCGGCAAGCCGCCGCACTCCAAGACGCTTCGCGATCACTGACGCAACCGGCTACGCGATATCATCTTGTAGTGCGCGTGGCTGGCCACCGCCTGCGATGGGATGCGTTTGTTTGCTGACCGCTCGACTGGCCAAAGGCTGCCGGGGGAGGTTTCATCGGTTCGGTTGTCCAACAAAGCGGCGGCAAGCCGCCGCACTCCAAGACGCTTCGCGACCACTAACGCAACCTGCTGATCGATAGCGTCTTGTAGTGCACGTAGCTGGCCACCGCCTTCGATGGGACACGCTTGTTTGCTGACTGCTCGATTGGTCAAAATGCTGACGTGGGAGGTTTTTTTGTGTTCGGTTGTCCAACAAAGCGGCGACCAATCCGAAGAGTCTTGGCAAACTTCAAAGGGGCTTTTACCATCGTCCCACCATCATGTATTGGCCGTTGTCACCCCATTCTGCGAACTTGAAATCCCCCACCCTGGCTGGTCGCCTGCTGGCGCTCCTGCTGCTGGGCACCGCTCTTGGTGATGCCGCCACCCCCTGGGAAACCGGCCAGGGCCACCGCTTCCGTCCCCTGCCCGTGCCCACCGGTGGTCACTCCGGGTTCACGAACCTCGCCCCCACCGCCACTGGCCTGACCTTCACGAATATCCTGAACGAGCCGGAGGGGGCCACCAACCGGGTGCTGTTCAATGGATCGGGCGTCGCTTTTGGGGATTATGACCACGATGGGCTGGTGGACATCTATGTCTGCGGCATGAACAGCCCCAATCGGTTGTATCGCAACCGGGGCAACTGGCAGTTTGAGGATGTCACGACCCAAACCGGCCTGCTGATCACGAACAAACACAACCGGGGAGCGGTGTTTGCCGACCTGGATGGCGATGGCTGGCTGGACTTGCTGATCTCCACCACGGGCAGCGGGGTGCTCTGCTATCGAAACACCGGGCAGGGCCGGTTTGAGGATCACACCCCCCAGGCAGGCACGGCCAGCAAACATGGCAGTGTGACACTGGCCCTGGCCGACATTGATGGGAATGGCACCCTGGACCTGTACATTGCCAACAACCGCACAGACGATATCCGGGACCGCGGACAGGTAGATATTCAAATGTTACGAGGCAAGCTGGTGATCCCCCCCGTTTTCAAAGACCGGCTGGTGGTGATCAACGGCGTGGTGCAGGAGAACGGGGAGGCGGATCAACTGTTGCTCAATGACGGGAAAGGTCACTTCCGGGAACTCTCGTGGACAGACGGCACATTTCTGGACGAGCACGGAAAACCGCTGACAGCCGCGCCTTTGGAATGGGCGTTAACGGTAACCTTTCGCGATTTTAACGATGATGGATATCCAGACATCTATGTTTGCAACGATTATTGGTCGCCGGACCGCATGTGGGCCAATGATGGCAAAGGACATTTCCGCGCCGTTCCCGCATTGGCGTTGCGGCACACCTGCGCCAGCTCGATGGGGGTGGATTTTGCGGACATTGACCGGGATGGCCACCTGGACTTTGTGGTGGTGGACATGCTCAGCCGGGATGGCCAACTGCGCAAACGCCAGATGCAGGCCCAACGGGCGATCCCCATCCCGATTGGCGTAATGGAGGACCGCCCCCAGATCACCCGCAACACCCTGTATCGCAATCGCGGCGACGGGACGTTTGAGGAAATCGGAAACCTGGCGGGCATGATCGCCTCCGACTGGTCGTGGTCGCCCACTTTCATTGATGTGGATCTGGATGGCTACGAAGACATCCTCACCCCGGTGGGCCACGTGAAGGATGTGCAGGACATGGATGCCAGCATCGCCATTGACGCCCGGCAGCATTCCTGGGATGGCTTCACCAACGATGCGGAACGGCAACGGCAGTTCACATACGAGAAAATGTTGAATGCCAGGCTCTATCCCCGGCTGGACATGCCGATCGTGGCCTTTCGCAACCTGGGCAACTGGCGCTTTGAGGAGGTGACCGGGCAATGGGGCACGGACCAACGAACCGTCCACCACGGCATGGCCATGGCGGATCTGGACAACGACGGGGATCTGGACCTGGTGGTCAACAACATGGGCACGGCCCTGGGGGTTTACCGCAATGAAAGCAGCGCCGCGCGGGTGGCGGTACGGCTGCACGGCACCGCCCCGAACACCCAGGGGATCGGGGCCCGGCTGATCCTGCGCGGAGGGGCGGTGCCGCAGCAAAGCACCGAGATCATCAGCGGCGGACGTTACCTCTCCGGCTCCGAGCCGATGGCGGTTTTCGCCGCCGGGCAGGCCACTGGCGGCATGACCCTGGAAATCACCT
>CAIYYI010000162.1 GCA_903930345.1 uncultured Verrucomicrobiota bacterium | reverse complement strand
TATGCCGGCACCGGCACCCGAAACCTCTTCGTGGATGGCGTGTGGCGGGCGACGAGCACCAACAGCGTGCCGCTGGCCAACCGAAATCGTTTCGGCATCGGTGCGCTGACTCGGGGAACGCCCGCCGATCCCTTTGCGGGTTGGATCGATGATGTGGGCCTGTGGAACGAATCGCTCAGCACCAACAAGGTGGCCTTGCTGAACGGGCTGGGGCGCATGGCCCAGATGGCGTTGAGCGATCCCGGGGTGGATGCGGTCCTGGGAGTGTTCAATGCGCAGTCCGGTTCCGTGGGTGCCGGCCCCTATTCCTGGACCTACGCCACTGGGTTAAGCGGCGGCATTGGAGCTATGGGCACCAATAACGGCAGGCCATTCATCGTGCTCACAACCGATGGGCGGGGAGTGGGCGGGCAAAGGCGGGCGGGGGTTTCCGTTTCCCTGGTCTCCCCGGTCAACCACGCGGAGTTCAACATCGGAGCGCCCATTCCGATTGAGGCGACCATCACAACCAACTTTGCGGCCTTGCAGCGCGTTGATTTTTATACCGATGACAACCTGCTGGTTTCGCTCACCAACGCGCCGTTCGCGACCACCTGGAACAACGCCGCGGCGGGTACCTGGGCTGTCACCGCCGTGGCGACGGACATCAGCGGGCTGTGCGTCACCTCGTCGGTGTCCAGTATCACGGTGAAAACGCTGGCGGGCGTCACTGCGGCACTGACCAGCCCGAGGAACCATGCCATCCTGAAATACGGCCTGCCGATATCTCTCCAGGCCAACCTGACCACCAATGGGGCGGCCTTGCGGCAGCTTGATTTCTATGCCGGCGCAACCTGGCTGGGCACGGGCAGCAATGCCCCGTTCCAGTGGGTCTGGACGAACGCCCCTCTGGGCAACTATGCCTTGACGGTGGTGGCCACCGACATGGTCGGCCTGACGGCCACCTCCGCCGTCGTGAATGTATCCGTGCAGGTCATTGCTGGGGTGACCCCCACTATCACGCGTCCTGCGAACGGGACGGTGATCAACCTCGGTGTCCCCATCAGGCTCGCTGCGGTCGTCGCGACGAACGGTTCGACCCCCAAGCAGGTCGATTTCTACTCCGGCACAAACTGGCTCGGTTCCGCAGCGAGTGCCCCGTTTGCCTTGACGTGGGATGGCACCCCGCTTGGGACGCATCCCCTCACCGCTGTCGCCACCGATACCGACGAACTCATGGCAACCTCTGCCGTGGTGACGATTTCGGTGCGCTCGGATCTCGTCCTGCACTATCCGCTGGATGAAACCTCTGGCCAGAGTGCCACGGATACCGCCATTGTCACCGGTGGTGCCCAGAACGCCACAACGGGCAATTCCCTTCCGCAATGGCGGCCGATGGAGGGGATTCTGGGCGGGGCGCTCCAGTTCAGCCCGGCGGCGGTGGGAACGGTTACGGAGGTGTTCATGTATAACTCGCCCACGTCCATCCTTTCGGACTTTCCGCTCACCGTATCGGTCTGGGTGAATGCCCCGGCCGGAAGTACCTGGGCCCGCAACTGTGTTTTTCTGGGCGATTCAACTGGGTCGGATCGTTACTTCGATGTCGCTCTTAACAACGCCCTGCCGAACGGGGCGCGGGTGGGCTCCCGCAGCTCCTTCTCAGGTGGGCTGCAAGCCGCCAACTCGCCCGCCAATCTCGTGGTGGCGGATAACACCTGGCATCATCTGGCCGGCGTCTTTTCGTCCGCCAACAGTCGCGTGCTCTACGTGGACGGCATCCCGGTGGCCACCAACACCGTCCCGGTGGATTTCGTCGCCAACACCCGCTTCTCCATCGGCGCCCTGATGCGAAGCACCCCGTCAGACGCTTTCTATGGGATGTTGGATGATGTGGGGCTTTGGTCGGCCGCGCTATCCGCGGAACGAATCGCGCTGATACATGGCTTGGGTCGCCACGGGGGGATAACGCTGGAGAACCTCGCCATCGATGCTCTATTGGAGGTTTACTCCAACCGGTCGGGATTGGCGTTGGTGGGGACGAACTCGTGGTGTTACACCAACGGCCTGGCTGGAATACGTGGCACGACCGGTGTCAATCAGGATGGCACCTTCTACATCGTCCTGGGGGCGGGAGACGGTGTGACGGGCGGTTCCCCCCTGCCGCCTCCTGTGCAGCACGGCCTCCTCATCAATGAAATCATGGCCTCCAACAAATCGGGGCTGCAGGATGAAGACCTGGATTATCCGGATTGGATTGAGCTCTACAACGCCCAGACGAACAGCCAATCCCTGGCCGGATGGTATCTCACCGATGATCCAACCAACCTGACCCGGTGGATGCTGCCGACCAACGCGGTGCTGGCACCATTCCAATACTTCCTGGTGTTCGCCTCGGGTAAAGACAAGTTTGACAACGCCGTCCCCCATGCTTCTTTCACCCTGCAAAAGGAGGGGGGAACCCTCCTGCTGGTGCAGCCTGATGGCTCGAACATTGTCAGCCAGATGACCTACCCGGCCCAGGTCGATAACGTGAGCTGGGGCGCTCTGGCCAATGGCACCAACCTGGTCTATGGCTTTTTCGGTGCGGCCACCCCCAAAACCGGTAATGCCGCCCTCCAGGCTTCCCTTCCGCCTGCGGAAAAACCTGCCTT
Organism: uncultured Verrucomicrobiota bacterium; assembly: GCA_903930345.1. Lineage (GTDB taxonomy): Bacteria > Verrucomicrobiota > Verrucomicrobiia > Limisphaerales > CAIYYI01 > CAIYYI01. The sequence continues at coordinate 4,722 of CAIYYI010000162.1, read as the reverse complement.
TGGCGGTCCCAGCCGTGTTTTGTTTGCGAGCAACAGCCTCGAAATCCTCCCGCTTCTTTCGACCGATGCCGTCGTGCGGTACACGACGAACGGCATGGAGCCAACCGAGTCCTCCCCTGTGTATTCCGGTCCCATTCCGGTCGGTACGACGACGGTTCGCGCCCGGACCTTCCAGCCGGGCTGCCTCCCCAGTGCGATTAACAACCGGCATTTTATTCTCCTGGGAGCCGATCTTCAGAACTTCAACAGCTCCGGCCAGCCGTTCTCCTCAACCCTTCCCGTGCTGGTCCTCGACAGTTTTGGACGGAATATTGATGCCGAAAACGCCATCGGCCTTCGTCCCTTCCGTACGACCATGGCCGCCTTGTACGATGTTGATGCGACCGGCCGGACTTCGCTCACGAATGCCCCTGCCGTCACGGAGCGGGGCGGCGTTCATATCCATGGCCAGTCCTCTGCCGGGTTCGCCCAGCGGCCATACGGATGGGAGATCTGGAAAGATTCCGAGGATACCGACAAGAGCGTCTCCCTTCTGGGAATGCCGGCCGAATCTGATTGGATCCTGAATGGGCCTTACTTCGAAAAGACGCTGCTCCGAAACTACCTCGCTTACTCCTGGATGTTTGCGCTGAACGGTTCGTCGGGTGCGCCCCGGGGCCGCTTTGTGGAAGTCTTCTTCAACCAGAACGGCGGCGATGTGGATTACGCCGATTACCGTGGCATTTACCTGCTGGTTGAAAAGATCAAGCGCAGCCAGGACCGGATCGATGTTGAGAAGCTGACCCCGAGCATGACTTCAACCTCGTTCATCTCCGGCGGGTACATCTTTAAAAAAGACAAGGAGCCGCGGGGGAATCCCTTCAGCACGGCCTCCGGCGTCCCGCTGGACATCCTCGAGCCCAACGATGTCACGCCCGTGCAAGTCAATGCGCTGAGAACCTGGCTGAACTCTTTTGAGTCCGCCCTGACCAACGCCAATTTCACCGATCCCATCAACGGCTACCGCTCATTCGTCGAGCCCGGAACTTTTATCGATAACCATCTGCTCGTTGAGTCCACCTTCCAGATTGATGGCTACCGTGTCTCCACGCATTACACCAAGGATCGCCAGGGAAAAGTTCGGGCCCTGCCGGTTTGGGACTACGATCGCTGCATGGGCAGCTCCTATAACTGGAACAATGGCGGCTACACCGGCTGGTACTACACGAATATCGCGGCGGCAACCCCGTGGCACATCGACTATGCCTGGTATCCGCCCCTGTTCCAGGATCCCGAGTTTGTGATTCAATATTGGGACCGCTACTGGCAGTGGCGCCGGGGCGTGCTGAACTTGTCCTCCATCTCCAAACAGGTGGATGACTTAGTGGCCCGGCTCACCGAGGGGTATGCCGACGTCATCAACACCAACACCCCGACCAGTATTCAAAACCCGGCCGCCCGCCATTTCCGGCGATGGAATTTGCTCGGGCAAAACATTTTCCCGAACAGCGCGGGCTGGGATGTGCGGAGCAACTACCTTGCAGAAGTGCAATTCCTCAAGACCTGGATGACGAACCGTCTGGGCTGGATGGACGCCCAGCACGCGTTGCCTCCGGCGTTCAACCAGGATGGCGGATCTGTCCCGGGCGGCTTCGCCGTTTCCATCACCAATCCCAATGCGGCGGGGATAACCTACTACACCATGGATGGTTCAGACCCGCGCGTTCCCATCAGCGGGACCGTCGCTTCTAGCGCGGTTGCGTACAGCAGTCCCGTTACGCTGGCTGATTCCGTCCAGGTGCGCGCCCGCAGCCTGTCGGGCACGAACTGGAGTCCCCTTAGCGAGGCGACCTTCGTGGTCGCCGCTAGCCCGGCTTCGTCCAATAACCTTGTGTTATCTGAAATCATGTACCACCCGCTGCCAGCCTCGCCGGGTGAGGCGGCCTCTGGTTATAATGCGGCGAACGACTTCGAGTTCATCGAGCTTCTCAATACCAGCGCCGGGAATGTGAACCTGGGCGGGGTCACAATCACTCGCGGAGTCTCGTTCGCCTTTTCCTCAAACCTTCCGCCTGCCGCCCTGGTCCTGCGGCCGGGTGGTCGCCTGCTCCTGGTGGGCAATTCATCGGCGTTTGCCGCCCGGTATGGCAGCCATGCAGCCGCTCTCGTCGCCGGCCAGTATGCCGGCAGCCTGGCTAACGGCGGGGAGCGTCTCACTGTCCTGGCGGCGGACGGTTCGCTCATCACCGACTTCAGCTACAGCCAAAGCGGGAGCTGGCCCGTGCTGGCGGATGGCTTCGGCTTCAGCCTCGTCCTGAAAACGGAGGGTCCGGGCCAGGATTTCGGCTCCGGCACGAACTGGATCCATGGCGCGAGTGGAAACGGCACCCCCGGTGTTTCTCCGCTCCCCTTTGTGGCCGCGACGCCGGTCTGGATCAATGAGGCGCTGACCTTCGCAACGAATGCGGACGCGGAATTCATCGAGCTGCACAACCCGAATCCCAACCGCGTGAGCATTGGGGGATGGTTCCTAACGGATGACCTCGCGGCACCTTTCAAATTCCGATTTTCGGAAGCTGCCGCACTGGAGGGTCAGTCTTGTTTGGTTCTTTCCAACAGCGCTTACAGTTCCGCTTTCTCGCTGGCCGACGAAGGGGGGACGCTCTGGCTGTTGGCCAGTGACGCCAGCACCAACCTGACCGGCTTCATCCACCGGTTCGACTACGGCCCGGCCGATCCCGGCGTCAGCTTTGGGCGGCACGTCAACAGCATCGGGGATCAGGATGAGGTCGCCCAATCCGCCAATACTCCAGGTGTTATCAACGCCGCCGTCCGCATGGGGCCGGTGGTCATCAGTGAGATTCATTACCACCCGCCGGACGTCGGGCTGACCAACAACAGCCGTGATGAGTTCATTGAACTCGCCAATATCACCGATGCCCCCGTGGCCCTGTTCGATGCCGCCGCCGCCACCAACACCTGGCGATTGCGCAACGCTGTGGATTTTGATTTTCCACCCGGGTTCACCCTTCCTCCCAACGGCCGGGTCGTCATCGTCGGTTTCGATCCGGTTGCCGACCTCGCTGCGCTGGCCGGGTTCAATGCGGCCTTCCAGCTTCGCTCCAACCTGATGCTGCTGGGACCGTGGACAGGCACGCTCAACAACGCTGGTGAAACCATTGAACTCAAGAAGCCTGGTCAGCCCACCACCAATGGGATCCCGTACATCATGGTTGAAAAAGTCGCGTTCGCCGATTCCGGGGCCTGGCCGACCAACGCCGACGGATCCGGTTTGGCTCTGAGCCGGTTGCATCCTCTCGAGTATGCCAACGAACCGACCAACTGGGTCGCGTCGGTCCCGTCTCCGGGTGGCATTCCGGCACAGGTTGCCCTGTTCAGCCTGCTGGTGGGACCGCATTGGGTGGGGACGTCATTCCATGTCCGGTTCTCCGGGGTTCCGTACGGAAGCTACACCGTCCACTTTGCGCCGACGGTTAACGGGCCATGGACTCCGTTGACGAATATCCTCACCGGTCCGGACGGCTTGTTTGACCTGCTGGATGCGCAGCCCGAACCGATCATTCCGACCCGGTTTTACCGGACAACGTCACCCTATTGAGATCGTGAAAGCGATTTTATTAACGATGTTCGTTGGTGTGTCCGGTCCAATCCTTGGCGCCGGACGCAAACCAAACACCCTGGTTGTAATCCCCGACCAGCAGTTTGCAGATGCGATGAGTTGTCGGATGGGGAAACCGGTTCCGTTCACGGCGGATGATTCCGTTTCGTCGGTCGGTAATGCAATGAAGCGGAAACCGAGAGGGGTCAGAAAGAACCAGTGAATTTCCCAGCCGCCATGCACGCCAAACTTCATTTCCTTTTCACTGTTCTCGTTCTTTGGATCCATCCCCTCCAGGCTGAGGACGCGGCGCGATTCGCTGTTGCCCGTCGGCTGCCATGCAGTCCCATTATCCGCCCGGCGATGTTGCCGGGCATCGATGGCTCGAATATCAACGGCCCTTCGCTCATCCGTGCGCCTTCGTGGCTTCCCAGCCGGTTGGGCACCTACTATCTCTATTTCGCGCACCACAGCGGCAAATACATCCGGCTGGCCTATGCTGACCGGCTGGAAGGGCCATGGAAAGTTTACGAGCCGGGAACGCTTCCCCTAAACGAAGCGCCGGGATGCACCGGCCACGTCGCGTCACCCGACGTCCAGGTGGATGATCTCCGGCAGGAAGTTCGCCTGTACTTTCACGGGCCATCGAAACGCGGCGGCGGGCAGAAATCCTTTGTGGCCGTGTCGAAGGACGGTTTGCATTTCAAGGCGCTGGACCAAGTGCTCGGTCAATTCTACTTTCGAGTGTTTCGTTGGCAGGATGAGTGGTACGCGATGGCGAAAGGAGGCCGACTCTACCGTTCGACTAACGGGCTGACGGAGTTTCTACAGGGCCCGAATCCGTTTCCCGACAGCGAGACGCGTGGCGAGGAGGCCAACACGCCCGGACCGCGTCATGTCGCGTTGCATCGCGTCGGAAACGAAATGCGCGTCTATTACAGCAGCATTGGGGACGCGCCAGAGCGGATTCTGCGCCGCCGCATGGCACTCACCGGCGATTGGAAGAACTGGACCGTTTCACCACCGGAAGAAGTGCTGCGTCCGGGGACGGATGCCGAAGGCGCGGATCTTCCGCTGAAGAAATCGATCTCTGGGGCCATGAAAGGCCGCGAGAACGCGCTGCG
>CAIYYI010000161.1 GCA_903930345.1 uncultured Verrucomicrobiota bacterium | reverse complement strand
CGTGACCCGCCACCAACACGCCCGGCACCTGCATGGGATCCAGCCCCCCCTGCCGGAAGCAGTCCTCGATAACCTTGCCGGTGTTGTGCTCGTAGGCCTCCGCGATTTCCTCAGACGTCAATTGCCGGGTCACCGGGATGGTGCCGTAGAAGTTATCCGCATGGGTGGTCCCCAGGCAGGGCAATTGCCGGGCCGCCTGCGCGAAGCTGGTGGCATGCAGGGAATGCGTGTGGACCACTCCCCCAATGCTCGCAAAGGCCCGGTAGAGGTGCAGGTGCGTGGGTGTGTCCGACGAGGGCCGCCGAGCCCCCTCAACCACCTGGCCGGTGGCCAGGCTCAGCACCACGATGTCTGCGGCGGTCATCTGATCGTAGGGGACGCCGCTCGGCTTGATGGCCATCACCCCCGCCTGGCGGTCCACCCCGCTGGCGTTGCCCCAGGTGAGCACCACCAGGCCGGCTTTCACCAGATCCAGGTTAACCCGCCAGACACTTTCTTTTAAGGCTTCGTACATGGCTCGGTTCAGGTTGGCTGTTTTCGCGGGCGGCTTACTTGCGCACCCGGCTGCGGATGTCAAGCAGGCGTTTCATGAGGCCCGCCAGATTGCCCTGCCAGGCCGTCGTGCCGAACGCGTCATGCAATTCGCGGTACAGGGTGTACAGCTCCTTATAGACAGCGTGTGCGCGCGGATTGGGCCGGTAAACCTTGGGCTTGAGCCCGGTCATCTTCTTCTGCGCCGCCGCGCAGTTCGGATAGGCCCCCGCCACTACTGCCGCCGCCACGGCCGACCCCAGGGCGCAGGTTTGCGCGCTGCGGCTGATCATCATCGGCCGCCCGGTGACATCGGCATAAATCTGCATGGTTAGCGCGCTCTTTTCCGCAATACCACCGCAGTTGACCACCTGTTTGACCTTCACGCCATACTCCTCCAGGCGGTTGATGATGGTCAGCGCCCCGAAGGCGGTGGCCTCCACCAGCGCCCGGTACACTTCGGCCGGCGTGGTGTAGAGCGTCTGCCCCACCAGCAGGCCGGTGAGCCGCTGGTCCACCAGGATGGTGCGATTGCCGTTGTTCCAATCCAGCGCCAGCAGGCCGGACTCGCCCGGCTGTATCTTCAGCGCCGCCTCATCCAGCAAACGGTGGTTCATCTCCTTGCCCCCCGGCTGGATGTAATTCACCCACCAGTTGAACAGGTCGCCCACGGCGGACTGGCCCGCCTCCAGGCCGTAGAAGCCGGGCAGGATGCTGCCGTTCACGATGCCGCACAGGCCCGGGATGTCGGCCAGCTTGGCGTTCGCCGGAGCCACCATCATGTCGCACGTGCTGGTGCCGATGATCTTGACCAGCGTGCCGGGCGCAATGCCCGAGCCCACGCCGCCCAGGTGCGCGTCAAACGCGCCCACGGCCACCGGGATGCCAGCGGAGAGCCCGGTGCGCTTCGCCCTGTCGGCGGTCAGCCCACCCACGGATTGGTCAATGGAGGCCGCCTTGGCCTGCAGACGGGCGCGCAGCGCGCCCAGCTTCGGATCGAGCTTGGAGAGGAATTCGGCATCCGGATAACCGCCCCATTCGGCGTTGAACATCGCCTTGTGGCCGGCGGCGCAGATACCCACGGTCAGCTTGTCCGGCGCCTCGGTGCCGGTGAGGGCGGCCGGGACGTAATCCGCCAGCTCCACCCAGGAATGGGCGGCGTTGAACACCTCGGGGCTGGTGCGCAGGCAGCGCAGGATCTTGCTGAAAAACCATTCGCTGCTGTACGTGCCCCCGCACTTGGCGAGGTACTGCGGCCGGATTTTGGCCGCCAGCGCGGTGATCTCCGCCGCCTCCGCCACTCCGGTGTGATCTTTCCACAGCCAGGCCAGGGCCGCCGGGTTGCGGGCAAATTTCTTTTGGAAAGCCAGCGGCTGGCCCTGCTTGTCCACCGGCAGCGGCGTGCTGCCCGTGGTGTCCACCCCGATGCCGATGACCTGGGCAGGCTGGAAACCGCGCACGGTCTTGCCAGCCTCAGCCAGCGCCTGCCGAATGGTCAGCTCGGCCCCCTTGAGATAATCGGCCGGATGCTGGCGGGCCAGGTTGGGATCGCGCGCCAGGATCACCCCCTGGGTTCCATGCTCATAGCCCCACACTGCCGTGCCGACTTCCCGGCCGTTGGCCACGTTGACGATCAGGGCCCGCACGGAGTTCGTGCCGTAGTCCAAGCCAATGACATATTTTGCGCTCATAGGTGCCTTGTTGTGTTAACTGTGAATCATGACTTTGACAACCTTTTCCCGGTAAGCGGCGTTCAGGGCGAACGCTTCAGGAGCGGCTGCCAGTTTAAAGCGATGCGTGATCAAGCCGGTGAGCTCAATCGCCTGGCGGCAGGCCAGGGCGGTGGCCCGGGGATAAACCAGCTTCATGCGGCGGCTCATCATGATGGTGAGCCCCTTGCGGCGGGCGGTGGAATGCTTCAGGCCCAGGCGATCATCGGAAGGGATGCCCACCAGGACCAACCGTCCGCCCAGCCGCGCCATTTCCGCCGCCTGGGCCACTGAGGTGTCGCCCCAGGCCGCCTCAATGGCGACATCAACCCCGCGTCCGCCGGTCTCCTTCTGGACGCGAAGCACCGGATCTTCGGCGGCGGCATCAATGGCGATGCCGCCCAACTTTTCCGCCAGGCGCAGCCGGGCAGGCAGGCGGTCCGCCACAAAGATCGGGTGCGCCCCTGCCAGCCGGGCCACCTGCAAAATCAAAAGCCCAATCGCCCCCGCGCCAATGATGGCGGCGGAACACCCCACGCGGAACCGGGCCAGGTCCACCGCATGGATGGCCACCCCCAGCGGCTCCAGCAGCGCGGCCTCCTCGTCGTCCAGCTCATCGGGCACCGGGAAACAGGAGCGGGCCGGCATGTGCATCCACTGGCACAGGCTGCCGCCGTCCGGGTGGTTGCCGCAGAAATGAAGCCTCCGGCAAAGGTTGGGGTTGCCCTGCTCGCAGAATTCGCAGCGGCCGCACGGCTGGGCGGGATCCACCGCCACGCGCGTGCCCGGCTGCAGGGAGGCAAAACAGCCATCCTCTGCGGCGGGCCCCACCGCCTCCACCACCCCGCTGAACTCGTGCCCCAGCACGAGCGGCGACTCCACCGGAGTGTCGCCGATGCGCGCATCCTGGTAGGAATGGAGATCGCTGCCGCAGATGCCCGTGGTCCGCACCCGCAGGAGCACCTCCCCCGCCTGGGGAGGGCCAGGGCGAGGAATGCGCTCCACCCGCAAATCCGCCGGCCCATGCAGCCGGGCAGCCAGCATCGTGGCGGGTTTGGTGGGAGGTGAGGACCGGCGCATACGCGGGAGTCGGTCAGCCAGCCGGAGCCCGGGACCGCGCGGCGCTGGCCGCGCCGATCCCGGGACCGGCTGAATTCAATCACTCGTGGGCATAGACCTGCCAGCCGAGGTACTTGGAGAGGGCCTCCTGCACGCCCGCCGAGATGCGCGTGGCGTTCACGGCCACATGATGCTCAAAGCCGTTTTCGCAGATGTAGCGGAGCAGCTTCTGGAAATTCTTGATTTCCACAACGCCGTACCCGCCGAAGGTCTTCAGCGGATCCTTCGTCAGCTGGCCCTCGCCCACATAGGCGCGAATCTTGCCCGAGGCGTCATCCGTGCTCACGCGCAGATAGGTGAACGGCGAGGCCTTCACCCGTCCCACCACCGTGCCGTACGTGTTGTCCTTGCCGACGGTGCCCGCGATGATCGCCTGGTAATCCATCACCGGCGCGGACTCGAAGATGTCCTTGGGCAGGTTGCTGCAGTGGAAGATCACACCCTTGTCAGGATCCTGGCCGTAGTTGTTGTTCCAATCCACCAGGGCGCTCGGCTTGCCGCCGCTGCCCTGCACCATGGCGTACATGGCCACCGTGCCCATGATGTCCACTTCGCAGGCGCTGGAGAGGCCCATGTTGCTCAGCATGCTCATCAGCGTGCAGGGCACCACCCCGAAGAATTCCTCCATGGCCGTCCAGCATTGGATGGCCGTGGCCTGCAGGCGGGTCTGCTTCATCCAGTTGTCCACCGCCACGCCAAATTTCGCCATTTTGATGAGGGCCGGGGCCGGGACCGCCTTGGCGGCCACGTAGGCCTTGATCTCCGCCAACTTGGCCTGCACCGCGGCATCATCGTCCTTCATCTTGTTCACCCAGCCGAACAGCTCGTACAGGTCCAGGGTCTCAATGCTGATCCCGGACTGCTCCAGCAGCTTCTCGCTGTAGCGCACGGTGTTGAAAGCCGTCGGGCGGGCGCCCAGTGCACCGATGCGCAGGTTCTTCAGTCCCTTCACCACGCGGCAGGTCACCACAAAGTCCTGCAGGTCCTGCAGCAGGCTCGGGTCATCCGGGGTGGAGGTGTGCAGCCGCGTCAGGGTGAACGGAATGCCGTACTGGCGCAGGTTGTTGCAGACGGACATCTTGCCGCAGAAGCTGTCCCGCCGATCACGGATGGTCATGATCTTGGGGCTGTCATTGAAAGCGTGCACCAGCACGGGCACCTTCAGGCCAGACCACCGGATCGCGTTGGCCACACCACGCTCGTCGCCGAAGTTGGGCAGCGTCACGAGGATGCCATCGACCTTGTCCGCGTTCTGCTTGAACAGCTCCGCGCACTTCAGGGCGTCATCCAGGGATTCCACCGCGCCAAACTTGGTGGCGTCCACCGGCAGGATCACGACGCCGATGCCCAGTTTTTCGAGGGTCTTGAGAATTTCCTTGCGGCCGGAGTCGCACAGGTGGGCGGGGAAAAATCCCCGGTTGCCAACAATAATGCCAAGGGTGGTCATAGTTTTCTTTATTATTTAATTATTTGAGGTGCAGAGTCTTCCTGATAAATGGTTCTAGGAGCCGGGTTCGCCCCGGTCGGGCCCGGTCATGGGCAGGATGATGCGATCAAGTCCCACGGTCACCAGTCCCACCATGCGCCGACGCGGCATGGCCTGGCACTCCACCTGGCCGAACCGCGCCCACATAGCCCCGCTGATCACCGCCCGCGAAAGGTAATCGGTCACCGCCGCCGGGCATTCCGTGAGGGTTCCCGTGATGATCACGCGCCGGATGCCCAACACGTTCAGCGCGCCGGCAATGATGACAGCCATGGCATCCAGCCCGGGCTTGAGCCAGTACGGCACTCCGCCCTCCTCCAGCCGCCGCAGCAGGCCCGGCCAATGGTGGGGGGACGGCTCACCCGCCTCCGCCAGGCTTTGCAGCAGACCGCGCCGCGACACCAGCGTCTCGATGCAGCCGACCGCGCCGCAGCCGCAGGCCCGCTGGTTGCCGGGCACCGGCGTGTGCCCCAGCTCGCCGCTCAGCGGCACGGTAGGGGCGAAAAGTTTGCCGTTGGAAATGATGGCCCCACCCACCCCGTCGCCGAAATCCACCAAAAGAAAATCATCCGCGCCCGCATCCGCAACCTGCTGCCCCAGCGCCAGCGCCCGCTCCTCCTGCACCAGTTCCACCGGCACCTCAAAGACCTCCCGCAGCAATTGCGGTAGATCGACCTCCGCCGTCCAGCGCAGGTTGGGGGAAAACAGAATCCGGCCGGTCAGCTCGTTGACGATGCCAGGCACGCTCAGCACCACGCCCCAGAGCTTGCCCGCCGGCAGCTTTTCCGCCGCCTTTTCCACCTGCCGCACCCACTCTTCCGCCGAGTTGGGCGTGCGGAATTTCACCGGCCATTCCCCCTCCTCAATCTGCCCCACCGCCAGCAGCGCCAGGCTGGTCTGGCTCACCCCCAGATGGATGCCCAGAAAGGGGCACTCCGCCCGGTTCAGACGCAACATCCGTCCGGGTCGCCCCAGCCTCGCCGCCCCGCTCCCTGCCGGTTTGCCGGAGGTGTCCCCCGCCTGCTCCCCGCTGTCCACCTCCTCAATGATCCGCAGGGCCATCAGCTCATCCACGATCTTGCCCGCCGTGGGCTGGCTCATGCCGAGGGATTTGGCGAGGTCCGCACGCGAGGCCAGCCCCATCCGCTGAAGGCGGCCGAGCAACGCGCGCTTGTTAAGGCGACCCATTTTAGATGGGACAACAACCATAGGGATTTTTAATTAATCTAAATAAGTAAATACCTTTCGCATCCCCGATGTGTCAAGCGGCTTTTGCTGGTTCACGCCGGTTTTTTTGGCCCCGGCCAATCGGCTGCCTAGCCCCGGGCGGGCTTCGGTTCCTCCCGATCCTTGAACAGGATCAGGAACAGGAACAGAAAGACCATGGCGGCGGCAGCGGGAATGGCCCAGATACCATCCCAGCGGTGCATCGGTTTTTCCAGTTGGGCCAAAGGCAGGGCGGTTTTCTTGCCCGTGTCCGCGTACACGCCGGCGGCATCCGCCTGGTAAATGCCCACCACCGCCACCGGGGCGTTGCTCGTGCCGGCCAGTTCCCCCGCCGGCCCCGGCACGCTGCCGGTCCGGACGATCTCCAGCAATTTGCCGTAAGCGCGCCCTTCGCCTGCCGTCCAGGAGGCGTAGTTGCCGGTGGCCCACAGGTCGGCCTTGGCCACCTTCTGGGTCTTGGCCGGGGTCACCTTGGGGAAGCTGAACTGGTCCACCACCAGGCCGGAAAGCTGCGCCCCCACAAACATGCCCGCCCCCAGCGTCACGAAGGCGATGAACCCCTGCGCCTTGGAACGGATGGCGTCTGGCGCCCGGCGATCCACGTAGATGTAGGCGGTCACAAAGAAGAAGTCGTAGCAGACGCCGTGCAGCAGGATGCCCAGATAGAGCGGCCAGATCAGCCCGCTGTTGTAACCCAGCATGAACAGCCCATAGCGCAGGCTCCAGCAGAGCATGCCCACCGCCAGCATCCATTTCACCCCCAGCCGGGCGAAGAAGAACGGCATCACCAGCATGAAGAAGATCTCCGACATCTGCCCCATGGACATCTTGCCGGGGATATCCGCGACATTCAGGCTGGTCAGAAATGGCGAGGTGAAGCTGAAGTAGAACGTCAGCGGCACACAGATCAGGAAGGCGCTGGCCACAAAGATGGCGAATGACCGGTCCTTCATCATCGTCAGGGCATCCAGGCCCAGCACATCTCCGATGCGCACCGGCGCGCTGGAGGGGTTCGGCGGGGTGTGCGGCAGGGTCAGACAGTACAGCCCCATGAGCAGCGAGACCGCCGCCCCCACCTGGAATGGGATGGCCGTGCAGGTGGCCCTGTCTCCCAAGGTGTTGATGGCCAGCCCACCCACGATCCAACTGATAGTCCCCATGACCCGGATGGCCGGGAATTCCTTGCCCGAATCCTTCATCTGGCGGAACGAAAGGGAGTTGGTGAGCGCCAGCGTGGGCATGTAACAGATTGTGTGGGCCATCAGCAGGGTGATGAACGAGCCGAACGTGGTGCACCGGGAGGCCAGGTAGAGACAGACGCCGCTGGCGATGTGCAACACCGCCAGCACCTTCTGGGCGGCAAAATAGCGGTCGGCGATCATGCCCACAAAGATGGGCGAGACCATGGCGGCCAGCGCCGTGGCGCTGTAGGCCCAACCGATCTGGGGAGCGGTGAAATTGAGTTGTCCGCCCAGGTAGGGCCCCATGGTGACGTACCATGAACTCCAGATGAAGTACTGGAAGAACATCATGACCCAAAGCCGGGTGCGTAAAAGGGTATCCATATCAGCTATGCCGCTGAAACTAATGAAACCCGGCCCGGCAGGCAAGCAGGGAAAAAAATATGTCGTGCCAATCACCTCCGGCCCCCGATCTTTGGACTGAAAAATCAACCGGACATACATCATTTCAGCAGACCACTTCCAACTATCACTTGGAACCTGTGTTGGGGGTGTGACGCGGGAAAACACACCTGTGTTTTTCGGTTTTCTTTATCCGGGTGATCCTTTAGGATTCCGGGCGTGTGTTTGCGAAACAGTAGAACATCGCCATGCATACTGGATGTCCGCAATTAGTTGACACAGAACACGGTTTTGGCCGATGCGTGCGCTTGGCCGATGGGCGTCTTCACCTCATCAGGCCAGGTCCGTTGGCACCCCTCCTCTTTGGTGGCGACCTGATTGCTGCCAGCGAGGCATTCTCGGCTGTTCTGCAGGAGACCTGTGCACACTGCCTGCACTTTCGCCGCACAGAGCTTGTCCAAGTTGTAACCGGAGAAGTGTTCGGTGTTTACGATGAAGTATTCCCAAAAGACGAGCTGAGCCCGGACAACATACCCCTGGTAAGGGCACCCCTGCTTCATGCCTGGCATTTTCAGCACGCCTATTTGTTTGTTTCCCCAGATGTCGCAGCCCATATCCGCAAGCAGGGGTTCATTGGCTTTTCATTTTCAGCAGGATTCAGCCAATTCGGATGATGACGAGAACTCTAAACATTGATTCCCTGCACCAATGCATCTGCCTGATGGCATCCGCAATGAACCTACAGAGCCTTGATCGGCCAAAAGCAGACATGCTGCTCAACCATCTCCTCTTCGGACTTTCTCTGGATGGATTCGAAGGCAAAAATGCATGGACCTGTCTTGCCAAGGGAGTGATCACAGAGAGGGAATTGCGAAATCTGATCATGGCTCACTGCGCGACGCACTTGGCGCGTGCCAACAAGTCCAACGAACCCTCGAGCAACCAGTATGTGACTGAAATGCGGTGTGACTCCTTTGATCTGGCACTGTTCGGTCGCAAGGGAGTAATCGGTGAGACAGATGTCCGAGATCCCTGGGAAAGGAGTTCAGACTGTTGAGGCAGAAGTGGATCGCACTCCCATCCGTGGTACCCGAGTGGCCCGCAGTCAACCGACTTCCCCCTCCGACTCCAAGACCGTGCAGCGACAGGGCGTCCGAAAAACGTTCAAAACCGCTTGACCCCCTCCGCAAAAGACAAAGAATGGAAGAGTGAACACCGTATCGGACTCGGAGCATTGGGAAAGGGCCGGTCTCAGCCCCAAACCGTGGAAGGCTGCGCTGCCGCCCCAAGGCGGGCGCAACGGGTGGCTCTCCCTTCCCTCCCCTGCCCGGCTCGGCATCAACGTTATGACTTTATGGCCAACGCGATTGTACTCTTGAAAGTGGACCACCGAAAGGTCACCGGCACCGCCGAAAAGCTCCTGGACATCCATGGCGTCACCGACGTTTACTCCATCTCCGGACGCTATGATCTGATGGTCATCATCAAATGCGACGCGGTTGACCAGATCGAGTTCGTCATCACGGATCACCTGCTGAAAACCGAGGGCATCATCGACAGTGAAACCATGTTTGCCTTCCGCAGCTACGACAAGCGGGAGGGAGGCAAAGCCATCGACGTGGATTGAGGCTGCTTGGCGAGCGCTTCATGTTTGGCTTTTGGGTGGTTGCCGTGGGTCAGACCTTCAAGCCCAGTGCCTGCGCCACGCCGGTGTCCACCACCGGCTTCCCGTTGGCATGCTTGCGGTTCAATCCAAAGCCCTCGTCCCAGCCCCAGACGGCCCAGCCGATTTTGTTCTCGGCCAGCACCTGGCCGAAATCCCGGAACCAGTTGGCGCGGTGCTCCGGCTTGCTGCGGGAAGGGTACACCCCGAACTCACCGCAATAGAGCGAAACCCCGTTCTTCGCCCCCCATTCGATTCCCTGCCGAAACCGGGCGGCCAACTTCTCCTTGCCCCACCGCTCCCGGCCATACTGCTCCACCATTTTCCTTGAGGCCGGTTGCCCCTCCAAACCCGGCAGCAGCTCCGCTACCGCCTCCGGGGAGGATGGATAAGGGACATTGCGCAGCGGTTTGACCTCCGCGCTTGACCAGGTGGCCCCCTGGTGCGTGAAGGTGAACGGATCGTAGCAGTGGAAGGAATACACCACGTTCGTGTCCGGCAGGAGCCTGAGCTTCCTCAAGCCGTCAATGCCGCCCCAGTTGGGACCGGAGGTCACGATGGTGTGCCGGGGGGCGCTCTTCCGGATGGCCTCCGCCAGCCGCCCGTTGAGGACGTTCCATTCCTCCTGCCGCTTGTCGAACACCGGTTCGTTGATGATTTCCAGGATCGTCAGCTCCGGATCATACTTGGACAGCCGGGCAGCCAGCGCGCCCCAGAACTTCACGAAGGCATCCTGCCAAGCCGGATCCAGCTCGGCCGCCCGCTCCTCATTGTGAATGTCCACCATGACCAGCAAGCCGGCCTTTTGAAACCGCTCAATGGCCGCCGCCAGTTGCCGGTATCGCTCCTCCCTGATCGCCCCGGAGCCGGCCTCCATGATCACCTTGGGAGCCACGCACAGTCGGACGTGCCGGAGCCCCATCCGGACCATCATCTCCGCCTCGGATTCGGGGATGTAATTGGTGAAATGCTCCACGGTCTCCTGCCGCGGGAAACGAAACCAGAGGCAGACATTCGCCCCGGTGGCCAGGCGCGCCAACCGGGTGGCGGGCACCCCGTTCAGCGGGGCGGCCAACGCAGGGCGGCCGATCAGGGCCGCACCCGCAGTCCCCAAGGCGGCCAGACGCAAAAACTCTCGGCGATCCACAATCGGCTGATTCATGGGGGCAGCATTCCAGACCCGGGCGGAACATTCAACCGCAACTTTGCCCAGCCCCCCCCTCAAAACTTGCCCGCCCGCTCCAGCGCCTCCAACCCGGCCCGGGAGACCTTCAGGTCGGATTCCGACGGGCCACCGCTGAAGGCGGCGATGAGGTATCCCGATTTACCCCGGATGATCAGCCCACCCTGCCAGCCGAACTCGCCGGTCATCGGTTTGCGTCCAGCGTTGCCGCTGTCTTTCAGAGTGTCCGCCATCTCCGCCGCCTTGGCATAGGCGATGCCGAGCAGGTTGGCCCCCTGGTTCGTCACCGTGGGCGAATCCTTGTGCGAGTTGACAACAATCATCTTGGAAGTCCAGGACTGGATATGCTCGCCCTCAAAGTAGGCGACCAGGGCAACCCCCTTGATTTTCAGCTCCTCCGCGCGCGCCTTCATGGCCAGAAGCGCCTGGTCAGCCCGGCCATTGAAAGCCTGCACCGCCGGGGTGGAAAGACTGACCACCGACCCGGTCGGATCCTGCGCCGACCAGGCCGACACACCAGAGAGCAGGGCCAGGATCAAGGCCGTGGCCAGGTTTTTGAGCAGGGAGCGGTGTTGCCTCATGACATCTCAAAAATGCATCAATGCCCGGGCTTGTCGGTCTTGACCGATTTGGTCGGGGCGGGGGTGGCCCCGGGAGCCTGGGTGTCCAACGGATGCTCCTCCTCGTGCCAATGCTTGGAGACTTTGCCATCCAGCCAGGCCCAGCTCATGGGATAGACTCCGGGGTCGAAGATGACGTGGTAGAAGTGCCAGACGATGATGGCCAGGCAGGCCAGGATGGCCTCGTAGTAATGGATGGTGACGGCCACATCAATGGCCCAGCGCGGCAGCCAGGTGGTGGCCCCCACCTTGAACCAGATCACCAGGCCGGTGGCGCCCATGATGATGGTGCCCCAGACGACCGCCCAATACTCAAGCTTCTCCGGATACCCAAACCGGCCAAAGCGGGGACCCGTCCCCTTCCCGGTCAGCAGGCGGAAAACATTGCTGAAGATATCCAGCACGTCCTGGGGGCGGAACCAGAGGTCCTTGAGCAACTGGCGGCCGGCGGCCGAGACCAGGAGGTAGCCCAGATGCCAGAAACCGACCCCCATTAGGACGATGCCTGCCACGCGGTGGACCCAGCGGCGCACATTCTCATCAGAACCAAACAGCCAGACCAGCCAGGAGTCCGGATATTTGAGGGCAAAGCCGCTGATGGCCAGCACGATGAAGCTGACCAGCAGCACGAGATGCTGGCCCCGCTGGCCGGCATCCATGCGCACCACGGTGCGGTCGGAAGCGTGGTACATGGCAACCACCTTGCGGATCCAGGCAATGAAGTTGTGGAGGAACAGCCCGCCCACCACGGAGAAAATGAGCACCAGGTAGATCTTGCGCACCCAGCGGTTCACCACGGAGCCAATGTCGTTGTCCTTTTCGAGATCCAGATGAATGCGGCCCTGGGCGAATTTGACGGTCGCCTCAGCGTGGCATTTGCCGCAAGTGGTGACCAGATTGGTGGAGTGAATGCTGGAAAGGGGATCGGTGGAGCGGAGAATCTTGTGAACCCCATGGCAACTGCCGCAGTTGGCGGCATGGGTGTCGCCCGATTGCAGCGCCAGGCCGTGGTAGCTCTCCATGAAGGTTTTGACCCGGTTTTGCGGGATGCTGAACCGGGTGTTCATGCGCTCGGAGGCGTGGCACTTGCCGCACACCTCGCCCGCCACCTTCAACTTGGAACCGCCCTTCAACTTCTCAATGGCGTGCTCCGAATGGCAGTCCGTACAGGTGGCCGACTCACGGTTGCCCCTGGCCAGGGCGCGGCCATGCACGCTCTGCTCCACATCGGCGGAGGCATCCGGATGGCACTCACCACAGGTCTTGGCCAGACGGGTGTAGTGCAGGGGCGAACCGATGACGCCCTTGGGGTAGATGGCATGCGAGCCATGGCAATCGGTGCAGCCAGCCGATTCCGACTGGCCCGCTCGCTTGGCCTGGGCATGGATGCTGGCACCGTAGGCATCCGACTGGCGATGGTGACATTGCGAACAGGCCACCGGTTTGATCGCCACATTGTCATCGGGATGCTTTTCCGTCACATCCTGGTGACAGGAGGCGCAGGAGTTGGTCTTATGCACGCTGGCCGACAGCTTGGCCGCGTCCACAAACAGGCTGATGGATTTCCCAGCCGCATTTGTCTTGGTCAGATCCTTGTCGTTGTGGCATTCCAAACAATCCTTGTTCGCCAAGCCTGCCGAAGCCCGGCCGCCGCACAACACAAGCAAACCGACCACGAGGGTACAACAAAACCGCAACATCATGGCGGTATTATTTGCAATAATGGCTAATAGCGCAATATCGCATTTAAAGATTGGCTTATCTTTTTTTTTGGAAACACTAACCCTTTTTTGCTCCCGGAGGAGGTCATCCGACCGATCAGGCGGGGCCGGGCAACCCGCCCCGGGAATGCTGAAGCCAGCGGCAGTTCAACACTTTTTCCGCCAGGTCCAGCGGGATGTAGTAGTACTGGTTGGAGGCCTCAAACCCGAGCCGGGAATCAGCGGATTGCAGCCGCCACAGGGTGCGCGCCGCCTGGACCTCGCGCTCCAGCAACGCCCGGACTTCGGGGGCGGGCACGGTGCCGGCCGGAGCGGTGGCGCGCAGCAACACGTAACGGGACTGGAGAGCCACGCTTTGCCAGTGGAGCGCGCAGGCCTGCATGAGGCCCGCCTCCCGGCGGGCCTCCCAGGTCGCGCGGACGTCCGCCGCCCCGGCCAGCACCGACTGCAACCGGCGGGCGGCGGAGGCAAACCCCTCCGCCACCAGCTCCAATTGGCCGATGAAAACCTCCGCCGGATATGGCCCGCGCCAGGCATTGAGATCATCGTAAGGCAAGCCGACCATGGCGGCGGCGTAACCGGTCCGGGAGGGCCAGAGCAGGTTGGCGGGGCCGGCCTGCAACGGAGCCTGGTACACCACGCCGATATGGAAGGGGAACTCCTCGAAGGCGGTGGAGCATTGCTGCCAGGCGGCCACAACGTCCGGAGCCAGGACGGCTCCAAACCGGCGCTCCGCCACCTGCCGCAGAGCGCGGAGGATGCCCTCCTCCGGATCGTTCCCGGCAAAACCGGGGTCGGCCATGATCACCTGCACCACCTCCAGATTGGGGGATGGGTAGCCGCCCAACGTCCAGCCCAGCATGAGTTCATTGGCGCCGGCGGCCCGCAGATTGGCCGCATGGCGCGCGGTCCTGGCCACCGCCGGAATATAAGGCACGGCGGAAAGCTCCCAACTGTTGGCCGCCTGGATCTTGGCCAGCCGGCGCAGGCCGCGAGCCTCAGCGAGAGCCCAGTGCCGCCGGGCGCGCGGACCCGGCCCCACGGCCGAAAGGGAATATTCCCCCACCTGCGTGGCAACGCCGCCACGGTTCAAGGGCAATCCCCACTCACTCACGCTCATCAGCGACGCCGCCGGTGGCAACCGCCGGACGATGTCCTCCACCCAGGCATCCTGCCAGCCCCAATCCCACACCAGCAGCCGCTGCCGACCCCTCACCTCATCGATCCCCTGCTGGAATAGCTGGTTGACGCCGGCGATGACCGCGCCGGGTGGCTGCCCACCGCAACGCGGGCAGCCCGCCCCCTGCCCGTGCGACCAGCAATTGGTGAGGTTTTCCGAGGCGCTGATGGTGAAGAATCCCCCCAGATCCGGCACCTCGCGGCACAGGGAAGCCACCGCTGACACCAGGTAGCGGGCCACCTCCGGCTGGCTGGTGCACAACGCCGCATGATCCCCTTCCACCACCCCCTTGAGTTCCGGATGCGCGGCAAAAAAGCCCAGCGGCATGGCCCGGGGCTCGTTAAGGTACAGGTACACAGCCATCCCGTGGCGGCGGGCGCGCGCGACCAGCCCGCGCAGTTGGCGCCGCCGCCGCTGCCAATGCTCGCTCAGGCCGGGCTGCCAGGGAAACTCCGCCAGTTTGTACAGGACGGCCGGAAGCCAGACGCCGGTGACCCCGGCACTCGCCAAACGGGCCAGGTAGGCATCCGGATACGGGTCAAGATCCGGCTCCAACAACGGGTCGCCATAGAGCGCGAAGTAGGAGTAGCAGAAACGCAGCCGGTCATCGGCCGGAGCCGGTTTGGCGACCGGACCGGCCAGGGACAGATCGTCCACAAACTGGAACAACGGCTCCTGAACCGATGGGAAATCCGGCCCGAATTCAGCCGCCATCGTGCGGGCAATCCATTGCTCGTGCGCCCGGATGGCGACCCCTCGGGGCGCCCAGACCAGGGGGGTGCAGCGCGGTTTCAGGCTGCCCAGTTTGATGAACAGGAAGTCATCCTCGCGCAGGATGTAGGCCAGGTGCTCCGGGGTCCAACCCAGCAGCTCCAGCAGTTGCCCGTAGGGGAGCAGATGCCAGTTGCGTTTGATGATGGTGAGGTAGGCGCGCTTTTGCAAACGGGTCGGAATGCGCGGCGGCGAGCCCAGGCCAAGGGCCGCCCCCACCTCCCGCACCTCGGACGCCGAAACCCGCAACACCACCGCCAGGCGCGCCACGGGCACCAGCGACCAGTTGCGCCAGATGAAGGCATGGACCCGGGTGGGAAAATGCGCGACCTCCAGCGCCGCCGGGGCAGCCCCCTGAGGCAGGGCTTTCAGGTCGTCCGCCGACCAGGGGTGGGGCGGCGGCTCCAGATGCCGGCAGCCCAGGGCCAGACTGAACCCGGCGCAGGCACCCGCCTGCAAAAACTCGCGACGACGCCATGCGGATGGGGAAGACATGCCCCCACCGTAAACCATCCGGCCCCCGGACGAAAACCAAATTAATGGCTCCGCGCGCCGGAATCAGCGGGCGGGACGACAGGTGCACGCAGCGTCCGCAACACCGCATCAAACGCCGGCTTGGGCTGCCCCTGCCGGTCAAACAGCAGCGGGTGATTGACCCGCTTCCAAGGGAAGCCATTGAGCCAGCTCTGACCGTCGTGCAGATTCCAAAACGAGACCCGCAGGAGCACATCCTCGTGGCGGCGGAAGATCTCAAACAAACGGGCGTACTGCTCCGCCTGCCGCTGCAGGATTTCCGGCGGACAACCGTCCCGGTAAGGATCGAAGCGGGAGAGCTCATCGCGGTATTTGCCCCCGTCGGCCCACCATTTGCCACGCATGACCACGTCGATGTCCAATTCCGAGATCACCACCTTGACCCCCAGCTCGCGCATGATTCGCAGCGTGTTTTCAATCTCCTGGAAGGGCACCTGATCAAGCTCGTAATGGCCCTGCAGCCCGATGGCGTGAAGGGGAGCCCCCCGCTGACGCAACAATTGGATCAGGCGAATCTGCTTGGCGCGCTTGTCGGGCAGCTCGTTGTTGTAATCATTGTAAATCAGGATGGCCTTGGGATCGGCGGCGTGGGCGTATTCAAAGGCGCACACCAGAAACTCCTCACCGCAGGCCCTGGTCCAGCCCGAGGGGCGCAGGAAATTCGTACCGTCATCCAGGGCCTCATTCACCACGTCCCACATGGCAATCCTGCCCCGGTAGCGGCCCGCCACGGTGTTGATGTGCTCGCGCATGCGCTGCAACAACACCTCGCGGCTGGCGGGGTGATCCCCATCCTGGTAGAACCAGGGTGGCGTGCGGTCATCCTTGGCCCACACCAGACAATGCCCCACCACCTTGAGTTCCTGCGCGGCGGCAAAGGCGACAAAGGCATCCGCCCGATCAAACCTGAACCGGCCGGGCGCGGTTTGCACGGGATCCGGTTTCAGACAGTTTTCCGGTGTGACACAGTTGAACTGATTGGTGAGCAGCGCCCAATCCCCGGGCTGGCTGGCGATGCGATCAGACAAACCCACCCCCATATGAAAACGGCCCTGGGCAGCGGTTCGCAGCGTGGTAGGCGTTGGCGGTGGCGGGGTGGAAACACACCCCGACAGGCAACCCAGCAGGGCCAGGCCGCAACTGACGGCCACACCCCGTCCAAAGGATCGAAATGACAATGATTTCATGCGGATAATGTTTAATCGGGACCGACGCACAATTTGCCACGACGGCAACCGTGCCGACATGGTGACAATGCCCCGCCGTTTGTCCACGGGATTTTTGCCGCGTTTTTCTGGCTGGCCATCCGCCTTTTGACCGGGGTACATTGCCGCCAACACCCGTGCCGCCCACCAAGGGCAACACGGCTGATGGAATTTATGATGAACATGCAATCAAGCCGCACCTCGAACATCGCCACTGGCACCCCGGGTCGCTGGCCGCTGACCCGTCTGACTCTGGGAGGATGGGTGGGGTTGGCGCTGCTCAGCCTGTGGCCCCAAATCGGGCAGGCCGAGCCGGTGCTGAAAAAGGGGGATCGCGTCGTGATCTATGGCGACAGCATCACCGAACAGCGCCAATACTCGCGCTACGTGCAGCAATACCTTTATTGCCGGCACCCCGAGTTGGGGTTGAAATTTTACAACGCCGGCTGGGGTGGCGACACGGCCCCGGGGGCGCTCAACCGGTTGGAGCGCGATGTGTTGTCGCTGAACCCCACGGTGGTGACCCTGTTTTTCGGCATGAATGACGGTGGCTACAAACCGGTGGAGGAGTCCACCCTGAGCCGCTACCGCAAAGGCATGGAGGGCTTGATCAAAGCCTTGCAGGCGAAAAACATCCGCGTCGTGGTGTTCACCCCCGGCTGCGTGGACCCGGACCGGCAGCCACGCCTGGGCCAGGTGAACTACAACCAGACCCTGGAGGCCCTGGGCAAAGTGGCCCTGGAACTGGCCGAACAATACCACTGCCCGCACATGGACGTGATCCATCCGATGCTGGCACTGCAGACCGCACAAAAGGCCAAGGATGCCGCCTTCACCATGATCCCCGACTCTGTGCATCCGGCCGCTCCAGGGCATCTGGCCATGGCGAGCTGGATGCTGCAAGGCCTGGGGGCGGAACCGATGCCGGCCCTGCCTCCGGCGGACCTGGCCAAAGCGACTGATCCCCACTGGAAAACCAGCGTCAAGTCGGACGAGGAAGTGGTGCTGGAATCCACGGAGACAGTGCGGTTGCCCTTCTGGTTTGAAGCCGCTTCCGCCAGCCTCATGGAAGCCTCCGGCTTCCAGGCTTTTGCCAGCCCCAAGCTCACCGTGCGCGGGCTCAAGCCGGGATACTACGCCCTGAGTGTGAACGATGCCCTGGTCAGCACCCACTCCGCCGCCGCCCTGGCCGACGGCGTGCCGCTGGCTGGCAACGGATCTGAGGCTGGCAAGCAGTTGCACGACACCATTGCCCGGAAGGAGAACCTGTATTTCACCACCTGGCGGGAGACCCGCCTGGCACTGGGCAACGCGGCGGAAGCCCAGCAGATCGTCCAGGGCATGATGGCGGCGGATGATGGTTACCAGGCCATGATCCAGCGCCTGAGCCAGCCCCCGGGCAAACTCACCGTCAAACTGGCGCGCGCCTCCGCCACCCCCAACCTGGCGCTGCGCAAACGCTACCAGAGCAGCAATCCCAACGCCTTCAACTGGGGCGGCGGCGGTCTGACCGACGGCTCCTGGGCCGCCACTGATCGGCATTGCTTCGCCAGCGGCGATTCCGCCACCTTCCCCAAAACCGCCACCATCGACCTGGAAAAAGCCGCCCGGATCAACAGCGTGGTGGTGGGGGTGCCGGCCTTTGGCTCCACGAAAACCATCCAGGTGGCGTTGAGCGCCGATGGCAAGGACTTCAAGGAGGTCGGCACCCATGAATTCAGCCTTCGCAAAGAGGATCGGTACAAATTCCAGTTCACCCCCACCGAAGCCCGGTACGTGCGCCTGACCTACCCCGACCATCACGCGGAAGAGGTGAATTACTCACCCAACTTCAGCTTTACCACGGAGTGTGAGGTGTACGGTCCGCTGGATTAAGCCGCAGTCGAGGGCGCGACCGTCACGGATTCCAGGGCCGCACACGCGGCCCCGACCGTGCCGGCCGCCTTGCCGAGTTGGGAAACCGCGAAGGTCACCTGATCCAGGCTGCCCGGGCCCAGTTCCTGCAGCACGGTGTCCCGGGCCACCGGCAGCATGATCTCCGCCGCCGCCTCCCAGATGTTGCCGCCCAGCAGCACATGCAGCGGTTGCCAGAGCGGGAGCCATTTCGCCAGGGCCAGGCCCAGATACCGCGCGGTTGTCTGGGCCAGTTCCAAGGCCAGCGGATCCCCCCGCTTGGCCGCCTTGCGCCAATCCCCCACGCCCAGCAAATCATGGCCCGCCAGACAGGTGGTTCTCCCTTGGTCCATCGCCTCGCGCAGCAACCGCAGGATCGCCACCCCGCCCGCCAGGGAATCGAGACACCCCCGCTGCCCGCAGGCACAAAGGGGACCGTTGGGATCAAGGGGAAGATGGGTCAGGGGAAGGAAAGGCAGTTCAGGATCCCCCACCGGCTTCCCCTGCTCCAGCAAACCACCCGTGATGCCCGGACCTTGAAAAACCGCCAGCACCCGACCGGTCTCGCCAGGCAGATCAATCGCCTGCGCGGCCCGGGCAGCCATCATCCCGGCATTTCCCACGATGACTGGCAGGCCCAAGTCAGCCACCAGCTTCGCCTGCAAAGGATATCCGCTCCACCCGGGCTGCAACAGGCGCAAGACCGTGCCGGTGCCGGGCTCCACCACTCCGGAGACACCCACGCCCACGGCCACCACCTGGCTGAGTTGCAGATCCGCCTCATCCACCACCGTGCGCACACACCGGGCGATGCGGGCCATGACCACATCCGGTCCCCGCTCCCATTTGGTGCTAAACCGGAATTTGGCCAACTGCTCCTGGTCGGCGCGGTAAAGGCAGGCGCGCACCCGCAGGGCATCCACCTCCACCCCGACCGCAAACCTCACCGGATTGTGATTTTCGGCAGCCATGACATTCCCCGCGCGAGCACCCCTGCCAAGCAGGGGAAAACGCTGCGGCAATCACACTTTGACAGCAAACCGGAACTGCCACGATACGTTTTGTGTTACAATCAAGTTACGCGTCCAAGGTCAATTCACCCGTCCAATCGCACCGGGTGGACCACCGTAACTGCTACAACGAGACTGGTTTGACGGTCATCCCGGCCCGCACCCGATCGCCCGGGTAAAGAATAACCTCGTCGCCCGGCTGCAAACCTTCGAGGACTTGGATCTCCGTCCGGCATAGACGCCCGGCCTTGACTGGCTGCAGACGGGCCCGGCCACCAGAAACCGTGTACGCCGCCCAGTTTGTGCCCTGGCGAAACAACGCACCCACGGGCACCTTCAACGTGTCCGCCGTCTCCCAGGTGATAATGCGGGCCTCAACCCGGAAATTATCCCCCAGCCCAACCCGTTGCGCCACCGGAGTGGTGAGATCCACCACCACATAAACCCGCTGCTCCTCCACGCCCAGAGCGGAAATCTTGGTGAAGGCGGCCGGCTCAACCTGCCGCACCCGGCCGGTGAGCGGCTCCACCCCACCCCACTGGTCGAAAAAAACCAGCAACCCCGGCTGGATGACGGCACCATCCCGGGACAACACCTCCACAATGACCTCCAGGTCGGCCGGATCGCCAATCTCAACCAAAGGGGTGCCCAAGGTCACCACCCGTTCGCTTTCCTCCAGCAACCGCAGCACCCGTCCAGAGACCGGTGCCCGCACCTCAACCGGGGGCAGATTGGTTCCCGCCACCGCCAGCCCCAAGGGCGGGTAAGCCGCCAGTTCCGCCCCCACCAGGCGCAACTGGCTTTCAGCGAGTTGCTTCTCTTTCAAGACGGTGGTTTCGCGCAACCGGGCGACATCCAGTTCCTGATCGGCCACCATGCGTTCCCGGGCCAGGGCCTCCAGACGACGCAGATCAGTGGTGGCATAGTCCAAGGTCGCCTGGGCGCGTTCCAACGAAGTCACCGCCGCCTGCCGCCGTTCCTCAGCCAAGGAGCGGGCGCGCAGATCCAGCGGGGCGGACGGAAGTGGATCAATCACCCCCACCACGGTTTCCCCTCCGACCATGACGGTGCCAACCTTGTGAGGAATGCGGCGCAGGTAACCGGAGATCGGGGCGGAAACCAGGTAGCGCTGCCGGACACGGGTGCGGCCCTCCTCCTCCACCGTGGAGCGCAGCAAGCCACGGGTGACCCGCACGGTTTCCACCGGGACGGGACGGGGCCAGAACCCGGCCACCAGCAGGCCGAGCAGGAGCAAGGCGCCCAGCCAGGGCAGCCAGCGGCGTCCCCGCTGTTTCGGCGGGGCCGCCCCCCGGCTCCGGAGGTTGATGGCTTGACGTTCAGACTGATTTTGCGACATAGGCAATCACGGCCCCTATTCCGGGGCTTTTAACGCACCCACCAGATTCAACTGGCCGAGTTTGCGCAGCACGCTCAGCGCGGACAATGTGGCGGCCACCACCACGACGGAAATGGCGAAGGCATAGTTGCCGCTGGTGAGCACCAACGGCAGGCGCACTGTCTCCGTGTTGACCGAACGGATGATGACAGTGGCAAAACCGGTGCCCAGCAGCAAGCCCAACGGCACCGCCACCAGGGCGAGCAGCACCAGCTCCGTCACGAGCACCGCCCCCACCTCGCGCCGCGAAAACCCGATCACCCGCAGCGTGGCCAGCTCCCGGGCGCGTTCCGCCAGGGAAATGCGGGCGTTATTATAAACTACCCCAAAAGCCACCACCGTGGCAAACACCAGGTAAATCGTCTGGATCAGGTTGATGCTGGCGGCGGTGGTTTCCCGGAAATTCTGCCGCAGGGAATTCTTCACCGCCACCCAGTTGATGCGGGGCACGGTTTTGAGCGCGCGCAGAAACGCCGGGCGGACGGCATCATCGACCTTGAACGAGGCCCCGGTGATGATGTCCCCCTCCAGCAGCAACCGGTTCAGGGCGGGCAGGGCCATGTAGGCCGCCAGCCCGGTGAAATCCTCGGCCAGGGCCACAATGGGCACGGAGCGGGTCACCCGTTTGCCCTCCAGGATCTCCACCGTGAGTTCATCCCCGGCCTGGGCGCCCAGCACCTGGGCGAGTTTGACCGAGATCACCAATCCCTGGCTGGGGAGCGGGATCTGGCGGTTATGCGCGTCCACCACCCGGTTGTGCAACCCCTCGGGAGGCAGGCCCTGGATGGCAATCTGGCGGCGGTGCTGCCCAAAGTAAACCCGGGCCAGCGCGTGCCGCACCGGCTCCACCGCCAGCACGCCGGGCAACTGGCGCAGGTGCTGGCACACCTCCACGCTGGAGGGTTCCACCAGCCCCACGGTGACGTCCTGGCGCTGGATCACATCCCATTGGAATCCAAGGATGCTCTGCACGCCGTCACGGAAGGTGTTGGGCACAATCAGAATCCCCGTGGCCAGGGCCAGGCCCGCCACGGTGAAAGCCGCCTGCCAGGGCTTGCGCTCCAGGTTCCGCACGGCGATGCGAAACGTGTTGGAGAAAAACCGGGCCACCCCCGTGCGCTCCACCAAGGCCGGCCGGTAATTGGCGGGCGGCTCGGGCCGCATGGCCTCGGAGGGGGGCAGCCGCGCGGCGCGGCGCACGGAGCTGAGAACACCCAACGTGGCGGCCCCGACACTGACCACCAGGGCCAGCACCAGCGCGGCGGGATCAAAGCGAAAGGAGAGGTCGGGGAAACGAAAAAACATGTGGTACATGCCCACCAGCCGGTGCCCCAGGAACACCCCGCCCACCCCGCCCAGCACCGTGCCCGCCGCCACCATGACAAAGGCAAACTTCAGGTAGTGGATGCCGATCTGCCGGTTGGTGAAGCCGAAAGCCTTGAGGATGGCGATCTGCTCGCGCTGCAACGTCAGCAAACGGGAGAGCACGGCGTTGGTCATGAAGGCGGCCACGCTTAGGAACACCAGCGGAAAACCCAGCGCCAGGATTTGCAGCACCCGGATTTCGTCGGACACCCGGATGTGCGAGGGGTGATCCGCCCGGCCATACGATCCCAGCCCGCCATAGGGGGCCAGCAGGCGGTCCAACGCGGCCATCACCGGCCGTTCCGCCACCCCGGGGGCGAGGGAGACCGCCAGGTAATTGAAGGCTCCATCCAGGCGAAACGCCGAGGCCAGCTCGGTGTAGGGCATCCAGAAAATGCCAAAGGTGCGGTTGTCAGGCAGCGCCGCGCCCGGACGGGACTCGAAGATGAACTCCGGGGAAAGCACGATGCCGGCGATGCGCATCTCCTGGCGGCGGCCATTGAGCAGGAGCGCGATGGTGTCCCCCGGATGCAGGCGGTTGGCCAGGGCAAAGGCCTCCCCCACCAGCACCTCCCGGCGGCTGCCCGGGCGGAGCCACTGGCCCGTGCGCAGGAACAACCGGTTCAGCTCGGGCGAGCCGAAATCCGGCAGGGAGCGGACCAGTCCGCTGGCGGGCTCATCCAGGCCGGGGATGTCCAGGGTGACCTGCACCGATACCCCGGGCTGCACCGCCGCCACGCCGGGCACCTGGGAGGCGGACTCCGCCACCCACAGCGGGGCGCGCTTGAGGTGGGCGAAGACCTCCGCAAAATGGTGGGCCTCGTAGTATTCGCGCCGGGAGCTGTCCAGGGAGTAAATCAGGCTGCGCGCCATGATCATCATCGCCAGGCCGCAGGCCATGACCAAGGCCACCGCCAGGGCCTGCCCCTTCATGCGGTTCAGGTCGCGCCAGAGCTTGCGATCAAGGTGGGAAAGCATCACCACCTCAGGCTGCTGGGCGGTTGGCGGTGCGCGTTATGGTGGCTGTGATGCACCCGGCCATCCGAGAAGTGGATCACCCGGTCGGCCATGTCCGCCATGACCGCATTGTGCGTGATCACCACCGTGAGCGCGCCAAGCTCACGGTTCACCCGCTCAATCGCCTCCAGCACCACAATGCCGGTCCGCACATCCAGCGCCCCGGTGGGCTCGTCGCACAGCAGCACCTGCGGGCGTTTGGCGATGGCCCGGGCAATGGCCACCCGCTGCTGTTCCCCGCCGGAAAGCTGGGCGGGGAAATGATCCTGGCGCGGGCTGAGATTCACCAGGGCGAGCGCCTCCTCCGGGGGCAGCGGATCCCGGGCGATCTCGGTGATGAGGGCCACGTTTTCCAGTGCCGTCAGGCTGGGGATCAGGTTGTAAAACTGGAAGATGAAACCCACGCTGTCGCGGCGGTACCGGGTGAGCGTGTCCTCATCACTGGCCGTCAGGTCCAGGTCGTGATACCACAACTCCCCGGAGGTGGGCACATCCAGACCGCCCAGGTTGTTCAGCAGGGTGGTCTTGCCGCTGCCGGAGGGGCCGAGCAGGACGATGAGTTCCCCCGCGTGCAGGTCCAGATCCACTCCATCCAGCGCCCGCACCTCCGCCGCGCCGGAACCATACACCTTGGTGAGGTTGCGCACCCGGAACACCTGGTCGCGAGCCGCCGCCACGGGTTGGTTCGAGGTTGTCATGGTCATGGTCCCGGGTGGTAACTAACCTTTCACCCAGGCAGCGTCAAGCACCCCCTGAGCGATAATTTTTCCGCCGCAGGCAATTTTGAGTTGTCAATCCGCCGTGAAAAACCTTCCTTTAGGGGCATGACAATCCTGAGTGAAGGTCGGCGGAAGGCCGATTGGCGCGTGACACTGCCCCTCTGGGTCTGGCTCCTGGCCAGCCTGGCCACCGCCGCCGAGCCGCCAACCGCACCCATCACCGGCAAGAAGGGGGTGGGCTTTTGGAACGGTGCCGGGGAGCACAACCACCTGTCCGGAAAAATTGATGAGCTGGGCTGCCAGTGGTACTACAACTGGGGCGGCGCGCCGGATCCCAACCACGCCCAGGTGCGCGCCGAGTTTGTCCCCATGATCTGGGGTGCCCGCGAAACCACCGCCGAGGTGTTGGCACAGGTCCAGGAAAGCGGTGCCCGGGCGCTGCTGGGCTTCAATGAACCCGACGCCCGCGACCAGGCCAACCTGACCGTTCAGCAAGCCCTGGAGCTGTGGCCGAAACTGATGGCCACCGGCCTGCGCCTGGGCAGCCCAGCCCCCGCCAACGGCGGCCCCTGGCTGCCAGAGTTCATGCGGGAGGCCGGCCGACGCCAGTATCGCGTGGATTTCATCTGCCTGCACTGGTATGGCGACGTCACCCACCCGGACGCCGTGGAGCGGTTGCGGCGGTTTCTGGAGGAGAACTGGCAGCGCTATGGCAAACCGATCTGGCTGACCGAGTTTTCAGGTTCCACCGGCAAGTGGCTGAAAACCACGCACGCCCCCATGGATCGCCTGCAAAACGCGGCATTCCTCCGGCGCGCCCTGCCCATGCTGGAAGCACTGCCCTATGTGGAGCGTTACGCCTGGTTTGAGCTGAAGTGGACCGCCTCCCCCTGGGAGCATAGCGCCCTGGTCAGTCCCCGCAGCGGCATCCCCACCGATGTGGGCGTGGCCTACCGGGATGCCACCCGGGGCAAATCCCGGGCCGGACGGGCCGGCAATCCCGTGTTCGAAGGCTGGTACGCGGATCCGGAAGGGGCGGTTTTCGGCTCCGATTACTGGATCTTTCCCACCTACTCGGCCCCGTATGATCAGCAGGTCTTTCTGGACGCCTTTTCCTCCCCGGATCTGGTGACCTGGACCAAGCACAGCCGGATCATGGACACCAACGCCATCCGGTGGGCAAAACGAGCGCTGTGGGCACCCGCCATCATCCAGAAGGATAAAAAATACTACCTGTTTTTCGGCGCCAATGACATCCAGAACGACCAGCAACCGGGCGGCATTGGGGTGGCGGTGGCGAACCATCCGGCGGGCCCTTTCAAGGATCACTTGGGCAAGCCGCTGATCGACAAGTTCCACAACGGCGCCCAGCCGATCGACCAGTTTGTGTTTCAGGATCGGGATGGGAGTTACTACCTGATCTATGGCGGCTGGCGGCACTGCAACATCACCCGCCTGCGGGAGGATTTCACCGGCTTCCTGCCGTTCCCCGATCAATCGGTCTTCAAAGAGATCACCCCCCAGGGCTATGTCGAGGGGCCGTTCATGTTCTGGCGGGGCGGCAAATACTACTTCATGTGGTCGGAGGGGGGCTGGACCGGGCCCAACTACTCCGTGGCGTATGCCATGGCGGATTCACCGCTGGGACCGTTCCAGCGGATCGGGAAAATCCTGCAACAGGATGCCACCATCGCCACCGGTGCCGGGCATCACTCGGTGATCCATAATGCGTTGGCGGACGCCTGGTACATCGTTTACCACCGCCGCCCGCTGGGGGTGAAAGACGGCAACTACCGGATCACCTGCATCGACAGGATGGAGTTTGACGCCCAGGGGCTGATCAAACCGGTGCAGATGACCCATGAGGGACTGCCCCCACAGAAGCTCAGGTGACGCTGATCGGCATTTTTGCATACGTTCACCGGCAGGGTTGAATTTCGCACAAAACACCTGGTGATTGTTTTTGACTTGGTCCGGTCGGTAGGCAAAGGTTGCTTACTGGTGCTGATGGTGTGGTCGCCATCAAAGCTTGCAACCCAGGTTCCAGTACTTTGAATAAAATCATGACCTCGCCCAGACGTGCGTCAAATGATAAAACAGCCATCTCTCTGCGGAGATTGTTGTACCGTTACTACCTGAGGTCGGCACTTCTGCCCATTTTCACCATCGAGGTGCTGCTGCTGCTGGTTTACTTCGGTGTGAACTGGTACATCTCTGGCAAAACCAAAGAAACGCTGCTGCTGGACGCAACGGAAACCCTGCCCCACCTGGCCAACAAAAGCGCGCAAATCATCAGCGCTGAGCTGCGCGAAACCACGCGCCTGGCGGGCTTGCTTCAGAGCGAGCATGAGCGGTTCTTCGCCGACCCGTCCCGCTTCCCCCTGCCCGGACCGGAACCCCGCTTTGGGCGGGCCACCAACGGGGTGCTCTACAAGCTCAACACCAATGGCAGCAGCGCGATCTATTTTCGGGGCACCACGGTCGGCCCCACCCAGATGGACAAAGCCCGGCTAACCGAGGCTTTTGATCCTTTGTTCCAACAGGTGGTCAACCGCAGCAGCAACATCGTGTCCGCCTACTTTAACAGCTTTGACAACCTGAACCGGCTTTATCCGTTCATTCCGGACGTTTTCGCCCAGTATCCGCCGGACATGAACATCCCGGAATACAACTTCTACTACCTGGCGGATGCCTCGCACAACCCGGCACGTAAACCGGTCTGGACCGGGGCCTACCTGGATCCGGCCGGCCAGGGCTGGATGGTCTCCTGCGTGGTCCCGGTTTACCGGGGGGACTTTCTGGAAGGCGTCACCGGACTGGACGTGACCACCAAGAACTTCGTGGAGCAGACCCTGAACCTGAAACTGCCGTGGAACGCCAGCGCGTTTCTGGTGGATGAAAGCAGCACGATCCTGGCCATGCCCTCGGCGGTGGAATCAATCCTGGGGCTCCAGGAACTCAAGGGGCATGTGTATCACACCGCCATCAGCAAGGAGGTGCTGAAACCGGAGGAATACGCGCTGACCCGCAATCCGAACCTGGCAGTGGCCCGGCAATTCAAGGAACTGGTGGAGCTTAACCTGGCCTATGGAACCGTGGTAACCAGTGATAAAACCTACCTCATCTCCCAGGCCCGGATTCCCGAAACGGGCTGGCGCCTGATGATCATCGCCGACCGCGATGTGGTGTTCAGCTCCATCCAGGTGCTAAATCACCTCAGCCGACAGATCGGATTGTTCATGGTGCTTCTCATGGCGGCGTTTTACGCGGGCTTTTTCGTGATGCTGCTAAGCCGTTCCCGCAAGCTGGCCGAACAAATTGCCGCACCCATCAAGGATCTGGCCGAAGCCACCGCCCAGGTCGGCCGGGAGGGATCGCACCTGCGACTGGAACACGCCGGAGTGGAGGAGATCGACCGCCTCTCCGACAACTTCAACCTGATGAGCGCGGAGCTGAACGAGCGGACCCGGGCCCTGGTTGAAGCCCAGTTACGAGAGCAATTGAAGGCCCGCGAGACGGAGTATGCGTACAACGCCGGACTGTTTGAATCGGCCAGCTCCTACCTGCACAACGTGGGTAATTCCCTGAGTGCGGTGGACGGCAAGCTTTTCCAGATGCGCAAGGTGCTGGAGGCCATGGATGGCTATCAGCTCGCCCTTCAGACAGGCATCAAACACCACCGTGACGCCACCGGCCTGGCGGATGGCGCGGAGGATGAAACGGTGCGGATTCTGAGCCAGTTGGAAAGGGTGTTGTCCCAAAAGGCGCTGCCCAAGCTTCGCGGCTTCCTGGCGGAGATTGGTGAAATTCGCAACCAGATGGTGCAAACCATCCGGCACCAGCAGGAGACGTTCACCCAGACCCGACTGCGCAGCCCGAAATTTGTGCAGGAGGTGGATCTCCTGCAGGTCATCAACAATGTGCTGCACGATCTGAAACCGATGTTGGACACCCACGGGGTGCAGACCGTCGTGCCGGCGGGTCCAACCGCCCGGGTGCGCACTCAGAAACACCAGCTCATTCACGGGCTGATGAATGTCATCAAGAATGCCGTCGAATCCATCGCCTTATCCCGGCAAAAGGATTCCGGACGCATTGAGATCATCCTCCAACCGCCCAGTGCGGCTGGTCAGCGGTCCATCATCCGAGTCCAGGACAATGGCCAGGGCTTCAGCCCGGAGATCCAGTCCTGCCTGTTCACCTCGGGATTCACCACCAAACAGGATGGCCATGGGCTGGGGCTGCATTCTTTTCTGGTGTTTCTCAACGAAAACAACGGCCGGATTGAGGCCGCCAGTCCCGGTCCCGAGCATGGGGCCACCATAACCGTGGAAATTGGCGATGATTAAGCGTCTTCTGATCGCGGACGATGACATTCGATTGCTCGAATATTACCGGACCCTTTTCCAGCAGGAGGAGGAAGCCGCGTTTTTCACCGCGCCCTCCGAGCGCAGCGACATCCAGGCGGAAACCTTCACCGACGGGGAATCGCTGCTGCGTCGCTTCAAGGCCGAATATGAGCGGCAAAACCAGATCCCCATCTGCATTCTCGACATGCGCATGGGGGGACTATCCGGGCTCCAGACCGGTACAGCCCTGCGGCAGATTGATCCGCACGTCATCCTGATCATTATCACCGCCTACTCGGATGTGCCGGCCTCGGACATCCGGGCCAAACTGCTCGAGAACATCTACTACTTCAAAAAACCGTTTAATGCGGAAGAATTGTATGCCTTGGTTCACTCCCTCCTGAACATCTGGAACCGGCAGTTGGAACTGCGGATGCAGAAACTGCAACTGGAGCAGGAAGTCCACCAGCGCCTGCAATCAGAAAGCCGGCTGCAACAGGCCCTGATGGTTGCCCAGGAGTCTGCCCGGGCCAAATCCCAGTTCCTGGCCAACATGAGCCATGAGGTCCGTACCCCGATCAATGGGATCATGGGGATGCTGGAACTGCTGCAGGGAACCCCCATTTCCGCCGAACAACACGGGTTTGTCACTGCCGCCATCCAAAGCGCTGAGGATCTGCTGCGCGTTTTCACCGAGATTCTTGATTACTCCCGGATTGGAACAGGGTCCTTGGAGTTGGTCCATGAGCCCTTTTGCCTGAAAGACCTCCTTGAGGCTGCCGGTCAACAATCTGCTGATCGCGCGCGGGAGAAAGGCCTTTCGTTGCGGATCGAGGTCAGCCCCGACGCACCCAACACGCTGGTGGGCGATGCCAGCCGGGTGAGCCAGATCATCCAGCACCTGCTGAACAACGCCATAAAATTCACCCGCACCGGTGGCGTGGTGCTGCGCGCAACCTGCCTGGAGCAGCAGTCCACCCCGGCCATTCACACCGTGCAGGTGGAGGTGGTTGACACCGGCATCGGCATTGCCCCCGACCAGCACGAGCTGATTTTCGAAGCGTTCACCCAGGCGGACGGCAGCACCACCCGGCAATTTGGCGGCACCGGGCTGGGACTGGCCATTTGCCGACAGTTAGCCCACTCCATGGGCGGCTCCATCCGCGTCACCAGCCAGCCGAACCAGGGGGCCACCTTTACCGTGGTGCTCCCCTTCCCCGCCGCTGTCTGAGCCCTTGGATCGCATCGCGGCCAGTCAGCCTCCGGCCAAACCGCAGGCAGGGCCAGGCGGCTCATCGTTTCAACTGTTCAGCCAGCTCCTCTGCCGGATAGGTCCAGATCTCGGCCAGGGTGGGATGATAGTGCGGCACCACCGCCAGTTCTGCCACCGTCATGCGCCGCTGCATGGCAACCACGATTTCATGGATGAGTTCCCCCCCCATCGGACCGACACAAGCCCCGCCAAGAATCTCCCCCGTGGCGGGATCCGCCAGCAGTTTCACAAAACCATCCCGAGCCTCCATGAGCAGGGACTTGCCGTGGTCGTCAAATGGATATTGCGCCGCGAGGTACGGGACACCCGCCGCCCGGGCCGCCTGTTCGGTCAGACCCACCTGCGCCACCTGGGGGTCGGTGAACACCACGCTGAGCAACAAACGATAGTCCATCGTCCGGGGGGTGGCGGGCTGCAGCAGATTGTGCACCGCATTCTCCCCCTGTTGGATGGCAATGTGCACAATCTCGTGCGGGCCGGTGCAATCACCAACGGCATAGATGTGCGGCACGCTGGTTTGCATGCGGTCGTTCGTGATGATGCGCGTCCCGGCGGTGGCCACACCGGCCAGAGACAGATTCAGGCCATCCGTGTTGGGCTCGCGCCCGAGCGCCAGCAGGATTTCCTCAGCCGCCACTCGGACGGTCCTGCCCTGATGCTGGAATGCCACCTCCTTGAGGTTGCCCAAGCGCCGGACATCGGTCAGTTGCGTGCCGGTGTAGAGGTCAACCCCCTCCCGCCGAAAGACTTTCTCCACCACGGCGGCGGCATCCGCATCAGAGTCTTTCAACAGGTGGGCACTCCGTTGCACCAGGGTCACCTGGACATCGAACCGGGCAAAGAACTGGGCAAGCTCCACCGCCACCGCCCCGCCGCCCAGCACCACCAGCGAACGGGGCAGCCGGGTGAGCTTCAGCGCGTCGTCACTGGTCAGGAAACCCACCTCGGCCAATCCGGACAGGGACGGGGCCGCCACGCGCGAACCGGTGGCCAGGATGAAGTGGCGGGCCGTGATGGTTCGCCCATCCTGCAGCGCCACCGTGTGGGGATCCACAAAACTCGCCCGGGACCGGATGAACTCGAATTTGCCCGCCGTGAGCTGTTTGCGCCGGTAATCGGCAAACTCCTCGATCATCGCATCCTTGCGGGCCATGACCCGGGCAAAGTTGAAATTGGCATCCTCCACCCGCAATCCCCAGGTCTCGGCCCGCCGGGCCAGGTGGAGCACCTCGGCGGCATACAGCAGGGCTTTGGTGGGCATGCACCCGCGCAGGATGCACAGTCCCCCCACTTCTTCCCCACCCTCGATCACGGCGACACGTAGCCCGGCGGCTACGGCGGTGCGGGCGGCGGCGTACCCCCCGCTGCCACCACCGATGACAACCAGGTCAAAAGGCTGCGTTGATTCACTCATGCGCCCAAACATGCGCCAAGGCGCGGGTGAACACAAGCGCAACGAGATCGCCCCCCCATGCCGACCGCCACTTTTTTAGCCGGCACCGGGCCATTTATTCCATTCCCAGCGGGACATTTTTCACATAGACTGCCGCCATGACAACACCGCCCTCTGGCAACGGCCTCCGCGTCGGCCTGTTTGGCATCGGCCTGGACGCCTATTGGCCCCAATTTCAGGGGCTGAAGCAACAGCTCGAAGGCTACCTGCAAAAGGTGGCCGCAAAGTTGGAGCGTCCGGACGTGCAGGTGGTCAATCTGGGTCTGGTGGACACCCCGGAGAAAGCCCTGACCGCCGGGCACACATTCCGGCAGCAGGATGTGGATCTTATTTTCCTGCATGTCACCACCTACGCCCTCTCCTCCACGGTCCTGCCGGTCGTGCGCCGGGCCAAGGTGCCGGTGATCATCCTGAACCTGCAGCCGGCGGCCGCCATTGATTACGCCGCCTTCAACCGGATGGGCGACCGCACCCGGATGACCGGCGAATGGCTGGCGCATTGCGCCGCCTGCCCGGTTCCGGAAATTGCGAATGTGTTCAATCGGGCCCGCATTCCTTTCCATCAGGTGACCGGCATGCTGGACAATGACCCGCCCTGCTGGCGCGAGGTGGAGGAGTGGGTGGAGGCCGCCCGGGTGGCGCATATCCTGGAGCACAACCGGATGGGCGTCATGGGGCATTACTACGGCGGCATGCTCGATATCTACTCCGATCTCACCCAGCAATGCGCCTGCTTCGGCGGACATGTGGAGATCGTGGAGGTGGACGAACTGGCGGCGCTGCGGGAAGGGGTCAAGCGCACGGAGATCGTCCGGTGCGTGCGCCACTTCCGGCAGGCGTTCGATGTGCAGCCCGATTGCTCAATTGCGGAACTGGAACGTGCCGCCCGCACCGCCGTGGCGCTGGACCGCCTGGTGGAGAATCACCGGCTGGGTTCGCTCGCCTATTATTACATGGGCACCGGCAACCCGGCCAACGAGGATGCCATCAGCTCCATCATCCTGGGCACCTCCCTCCTCACCGGCCGGCACATTCCCGTGGCGGGAGAGATGGAAATCAAGAACGTGCAGGCCATGAAGATCATGGATAGCTTTGGCACCGGCGGTTCGTTCACGGAATACTACGCCATGGATTTCAATGATGACGTGGTGCTGATGGGCCATGACGGGCCCGGGCATATCGCCATTGCCGAGGGCAAAACCAAGGTTCGCCCCCTCCAGGTCTATCACGGCAAAGTCGGCCGCGGCCTCTCCGTCGAAATGTCCGTCAAACACGGCCCGGTCACCCTGCTCTCCGTGGTGCAGACGGTGGATGGCCGCCTCAAACTGCTGTGCGCGGAGGCGCAGTCCGAGCCCGGTCCGATCCTGGAGATCGGCAACACCAACAGCCGCTACCGTTTCAGCATCGGGGCGCGCAAGTTTGTGGAAAACTGGAACGTCCACGGCCCGGCCCACCATTGCGCGGTGGGGGTGGGCCATATCACCTCCAAGCTGGAAAAACTCGGCCGCCTGCTGGGCATGGAAACTGTCCGTGTTTGTTAAACCTTTTTACCGCCATGAATAAAACCTCCCTGAGCCTCCTGCTCGCCCTGGCCGGCAGCCTGCCTGCCGCCGAGCCTTCCCTTTCCGTTCTGGAACAGCAGTTCCGCCAGTTGCCCCCGGAAGCCCGTCGCCTGACCGGCCCGCTCTTCTGGCTGCACGGGGATGAATCCCGCGAACAACTGGAAACGGTGCTGGCCAAAGTCGCTGAGGGCGGCAACGGCAGCTTCACCGCCGAATCGCGCCCGCACAGTGACTGGCTCGGCCCGAATTGGTACCGCGATGTCGATATCTGCCTGGCGGCGGCCAAAAAGCATGGCTTGAAGCTCTGGATCTTCGATGAGAAGTGGTGGCCCAGCCAGGGTGTGGGCGGCCAGGTGCCCCCGCGCTACGCGGCCAAGCAACTGGAGGGGGCCGCCACCGAGGTGACCGGGCCGCGCGACTTCGCGGCCGAGGGCTTTGCCGGGGAGCGTTATGTCGCCGCCGTGGCGGGGCGGGTGGCGGCGGATGGCGCCATTGAGGCCGGGAGCCTGATCGATCTGGCGCCGTTCATCCGCGCCGGAAAGCTCGCCTGGCAGGTTCCAGAGGGGCCGTGGAAAATCATGCGCTTCACGCACAAGCAGGCTCCCGGGCTGGGCCAGGGCGGCGGCCGGGAGTTGAGCGTGGATGGCGCCAGCCAGGATTGCGTGGATTGGTACCTGCAAAAGGTTTACCAGCCGCACTACGACCGCTATAAGGCGGATTTCGGGAAAACCATCGTCGGCTTTTTCTATGATGAGCCGGAGACCCGGGGCGACTGGGGTACCGAGGTGAACAAGGTCCTGGCGGAGCTGGGCGTGGATTGGAAGCAAGCCTACGTCGCCTACAAATTCCAGCTCTCCGGCGAGGCCCAGGCTGCCGCACGTTACCAATACCTGGAGGCACGGGCCGAGGCCTGGGGCCGCACCATGTACGGCAGCCTCAGCCGCTGGTGCCATGAGCGCGGCGTCCAGTCCATCGGCCACTTCATGGAACATGGGGGTCTGTATTTCAATCAGGATTTCTGCGCGGGCGACCTCATGCGGGTGCAGAAATACAGTGACATGGGCGGCCTGGACGCCGTGTTCTCCCAGTTCATCTGGGGCCAGCGGGGCACCCGCGACCAGCCGGTGTGGCAGACCCCAAAACTGTGCAGTTCCATCTCCCACGCCTACGGCAAACAGGACGACATCACCATGTGCGAAATCTTCGGCGCCCGCGGCCAGAACCTCACCTACCCGGAGATGAAATGGTGGGCTGACCACATGCACGCCTCCGGCGTCAGCTTCCTCATCCCGCACTCGTTCAACCCGCGCGCCCCATACGATACCGATTGCCCCCCCTATTTCTACAACGGCGGTTTCGAGCCCCGCTTCCCCCTCTACCGGGTGTTCGCCGATTACAGCAGCCGCCTGAGCGTGATGCTCACGGGCGGCCGCCACGTCGCGCCGGTGGCGCTGCTTTCCCCCGGCCAGAGCGCGCACGTCGGCAAACGGGTCATGCTGGAGCAAATCAGCGAGAGCCTCCAGGACGCGCTCTATGATTGCGATTGGCTTCCCTACGAGGTCTTCGAGAAGGATCTGCGGATCGCGGGGCCGGCCCTCACCCTGCGCGAGGAATCCTACCGGGTGCTGATTGTGCCGCCGGTGGAGGTGATCCCCCACCCCGTGCTGGTCAAGGCCAAGGCATTTTATGACCAGGGCGGGGTGGTGGTCGCGCACGGTTTCCTGCCGACCAAATCCGCCACCCCGGGCAAAACCGCCGCCGACATCGCGCAACTGACCCAGGCCATCTGGGGCCAGGCGCAACCGGCCCTGGCAGCCAGCCAGCGCAACGCCGCCGGGGGACGCTCCTACCTGCTGCCGGAACAACCCACGCCAGAGCAACTGCAGCAGGTGCTGGCGGGCGAGGCGAACATCCACCCGACCCTGGAGGTGCTGGCGGGCAAAACCGATCATTGGCTCCATGTCCTGCACCGGGTCAAGGCGGGCCGCGACGTGTTTTTCATCGCCAACCAGAATCACCTGGGCGAGCCGCGCCCATATCGCTTCCGCATCACCGCCGCCGGGGAACCGGAATGCTGGGACCCCCTGCGCAACGAGATCACCTCCTTGCCGCACACCCGCACCGGAGCCCAAACTGAGCTGAGCCTCACCCTTGCTCCCAACGAAAGCGTGCTGTTGGTCTTTCAACCCACGCGGCGGGCGCTCCCCTTGCGCCTGGACCCCGGCGCCCCCCTTGCGGGCCAGTCGTACGCCCTCACCCGTCAGCCCACCACAGCTCCGGCCCAGCCCGCCTTGAAGTCCGAAAGCAAACAGGCCAAAGCCTTGGAAACGTGCTCCTGGATTTGGTCGGATGCCAATGCCGCCAAATCCGCGCCCCCCGGCCTCTGCTATTTTCGCAAGCAAGTGCGGCTCCCCGCAGACCGCGAGGTGGCCAAGGCCACGTTCACCGGCACGGCGGATAACCACCTCGTGCTCTTCGTGAACGGGAAAAAGGCCGGACAGAGCAACCCCAGCAGCGAAGGCTGGAAAAAACCGGTGGTGCTGAATCTGAAGAAACAGCTTCTCCCGGGGGTGAACCAACTGGCCATTGAAGCCACCAACGCCACCGAGAAAGCCAGCCCGGCCGGCCTCATCGGCCAAATCGTGATCGAATTCACCCAGGCCCCCCCCCTGATCATCCCCTTGGATGACACTTGGAAAACCTCCCCGAACCAGGCGAAAGATTGGACGCAGGCGAATTTCAATGACGCGGCCTGGCCAGCCGCCAAAATCGCGGCCCCCTACGGTGCCGCCCCGTGGGGCAGGCTCACCGATAGCCAGATCACCCTCAGCCCCGTCAAGGCGGATCCCTTCCTGGGCACTGTGGAACTGCCCGCAAACTTTGACGCGGCCGGCTCCCGGGTGTTCTTGGAGCTGGAGAAAGTGGAGCCGGAAGCAGCTGCGAGAGTCACCATCAACGGCCGGGATCGCGGAGGCTGTATCGGGCAACCGCTGCGGTTGGACGTCACTTCCTGGGTGCGGCCCGGTCGCAACGATGTCCGGGTGGAACCATTCGCCCCGGCCAGCGCCCGCCTGGTGGTGGAGAGCGTGAAGGTGCCAGCCACCCGGTAGGTCATCAATTTGTCGCCGTATCCCGCCGCCCAAGTTAAAAAACCATTGTCCTCCGCCGGATTTCCATGCATCTTTCGGCCCACTATGCAATCGGTGAACCTAGGTTTGATTGGCGGCGGCACGGTGGGAAGCGGCGTGTATCACGCGCTGCAACTCAATCGCGGGCTCATGGAAGCCCGTCTCGGTGTCCGCCTGAAGGTGGTCAAAGTCGCCGTCAAGGCGCTGGATGAGCCGCGCCCGTACGAGATTCCAACCGACGTAATGACCACCGATTGGAAGGCCGTGGTCAATGATCCCGAGGTCCATGTGGTGGCCGAATTAGTGGGCGGCGTGACCCTGGCCCGCACCATGATCCTGACCGCCCTGGAGCTGGGCAAGCCGGTGATCACCGCCAACAAGGCGCTGCTGGCCAAGCACGGGCCGGAACTTTTTGAAGCCGCCCGCCGGCACGGGACCAACCTTTACTACGAGGCCAGCGTGGCCGGGGGCATCCCCATCATCAAGGCGCTGCGCGAGGGGTTTGTGGGCAACCGCTTCACCCACATCTACGGCATCGTCAACGGCACCTGCAATTACATCCTCACCCGGATGCGCCAGGAGGGGGCGGACTTTGGCGATGTGCTGGCCGATGCCCAGCGCCTGGGCTATGCGGAGGCTGATCCCTCCCTGGATGTGGATGGGCACGATTCCGCCCACAAGACCGGCATCCTGGCCTCCCTGGCCCACGGCTTCTGGGTGAAGCCGGAAGAGATCCACGTGGAGGGCATCCGGAGCATCACCAAGATTGATATCCAGTTTGCGCAACAGCTCGGCTACACCATCAAGCTGCTGGGCATTGTGAAGCTGGGGCCCGCCCAGGGCAAAAAGGCCGCCGCCCGCGTGCAGGTGTCTGTCTATCCGGCCCTGAT
The DNA here is from genome assembly GCA_903930345.1 of uncultured Verrucomicrobiota bacterium. Lineage (GTDB taxonomy): Bacteria > Verrucomicrobiota > Verrucomicrobiia > Limisphaerales > CAIYYI01 > CAIYYI01. The sequence continues at coordinate 10,891 of CAIYYI010000161.1, read as the reverse complement.
CCCCAATTCCCACGTGCTGGCCAACGTCAACCAGGTGTTCAACGCGGTCTTTGTGCGCGGCGATGTGGTGGGTGACACCCTCTTCTACGGGCGCGGCGCGGGCAAGGATGCCACCGCCAGCGCGGTGCTGAGCGATCTGGCGGATGCCGCCCTGGATCTCAAGTTTGGCAGCAAATGCCGGATCCCGCCGTTTGTGCCCCTGAATCAGGGGGGGACGGTGATGCCCATTGGCGAGGCCATGGCCCGGTACTATGTGCGACTGAACGTCGCGGATCGCCCCGGCACCATGGCCAAGGTGGCCACCATCCTAGGCCAGGCGAAGATTGGCATCTCCTCCATCATCCAGCCGGAAGGCCATGAGGGAGAAAGTGTTCCCTTGATCCTGATGATGCATGACGCCCCCAACGCCGCCCTCACCAAGGCGCTGGCCAAAATCGCCAAGCTGCCGGTGGTCAAAGCCCCGCCCGTGATGCTGCGGGTGGAAACGTTGGAGTAATCCCCGCCACCCTGACAACCTGCTGCCATCAGCGGGAAGGATAACGGTGGTGATGAGGGTTGAACCCGGTCGCCGCCTGTGTTAGCCTCCTCCACCAAAGAACGGGCCGCATACGGCTCATTACGCAAACTGCAACATGTTGATTGTTCAAAAATACGGTGGCACCTCGGTGGGCAACCCCGAGCGCATTAAGAATGTTGCCGCCCGGGTGGCCAGGTTCCGCCAGGAAGGCCACCAGTTGGTGGTCGTGGTCTCCGCCATGAGCGGGGTGACCGATAGCCTGATCAAGCTGGCCAAGGAAATCATGCCGCTGCCAACCGAGCGGGAAATGGATGTGCTGCTGGCCACCGGCGAGCAGACCACCATCGCCCTGACCGCCATGGCCCTGACCGCCATGGGCGTGCCGGCGGTTTCCATGACCGGCGCCCAGGCTGGCATTGTCACGGACCCCGTCCACACCAAGGCCAAGATCAAGAACATCACTCCCAAGAAGGTGCATGCGTTGCTGGATGCCGGCAACGTGGTGATCGTGGCCGGGTTCCAGGGGGAGACCCCGGACGGGCTGATCACGACGCTGGGCCGCGGCGGTTCCGATCTCACCGCCATCGCCCTGGCTGCCGCCCTCAAGGCGGATATCTGCCAGATTTACACCGATGTGGACGGCGTCTATACCACCGACCCGCGCATCGTGCCGACCGCGAAGAAGCTGGACGAGATCTCCTATGATGAGCTGCTGGAACTCGCCAGCGCCGGTGCCAAGGTGATGCAATCGCGCTCCGTGGAATTCGCCAAGAAATTCAAGGTCATTTTTGAAGTCCGCTCCAGCATGAACGACAACCCAGGAACGATTGTGAAAGAAGAAACCAAAAGCATGGAAGACGTCGTGATCCGCGGCGTTGCCCTCGATAAGAACCAGGCCAAAGTCACGCTCGTGGCGGTTCCCGATCAGCCGGGCGTCGCCGCCCGGATCTTCAAGGCCCTGGCCGACGCCACCATCAACGTGGACATGATCGTCCAGAACGTCAGCCACGGCACCCAGACCCGCACCACCGATATCTCCTTCACGGTGGATAAGCCCGAACTGCTCAAGGCCCGCAAGGTCATTGAGGGCCTGCAAGCCACGGTGGGCTACCGGGAGGTGTTGGCGGATGAGAAAATCGGCAAGCTCTCCATCGTGGGCGTGGGGATGCGCAGCCACTCCGGAGTGGCGGCCAAAATGTTTGAGACGCTGGCCCGCGAAAGCGTGAACATCGACATGATTTCCACCAGTGAAATCAAGGTCTCCGTGGTGATCGATCTGGCCAAGGCCGAGCAGGCCATGCGCGCGGTGCACACCGCCTTCCTCGGCTGATCATACCGCCATAAAAGTTTGGCGGCACCCTCCGTTCCTCAACGAAGGGTGCCGCTTTTTTTCCAAAAGACCGCCCTACTCAGCCTGCGGGGTTCGGATCCGGAAGAAGCGGGCTTCCTCGGAGGCCGTGATGGGAACGGCATTCGAGCATCCCCCATTGGCATCATACACCCCGTTGGTGATCGCCGTCCAAGCCGCCACGGGTGCCATGACGTTTGCCGAGGTGAGCCAGGTGTAGCTGCGCCCCGGGGTGCCGCCCGTGCCGGTCAGGATCAGGTTCGAGCCTGAAACGGTGAACTGGTGGATGACTGGCGCCGTGGCCTGCGCCAGGTTGGAGCCCTGCAATACGATTTCAGCGTAGCCGGAGTAACCATAGTCCAGGCTGCCATTCTGCCGGGTGAAGTCGAATTTCACGGCCGCGACCTGGCTGGCCAGCAGCGAGCCATCGAACCGGGCAATGGTCAGGCGGTTGGCCGAGGGACTGGCCTGGCTGGCCGGATTATAATGGACATTGGCCAACGGAATGAACGTGGTCGGGGCCGACAGGGTGGAATAGGAAACATTGTAAAACTGACCGTCCCGGTCAAAGTTCCCCCAGCCGCTATAGACCACGATGCTGCTCAAATCCCAGCCGTTCGTGGAGATGTAGGTGAGCGAGGTTCCCGCTCCAGGGCCGCCGCCGCAGGTGGCAAAATCCACCGTGCCTGAGCCAAAAGAGCCGTCGGTCAATGCCGGAAGACCCCGGGTGACTTGGTCGCCATTGAAACCTCCCGCAAAGGATCCGGCCCCCACACTGCCCGGCTGCCACCCTTTGATCAGGCTGTCCGTTTCCACCGTCCATGTCGGAAGACTCGTGGCCTGATTCTCGGCCGTCATCGCGATCGCGTCGGCCGGCATCATATCGGAAGGCTCCCCGTAAACCGCGAGTTCTGCATAGCCCGAATACCCGTTCTCACCGCTGGGCGACCTGAAATCAAACATCACCGCAGTCACGTTGGAAGCAAGCGCGCCGGTGGAGCTGGAAAGGGTCGCCCTTGAGTAGGACTTCGCCGGATGGCTGGGATTGTAATCCACCGAGGCCAGGGGGGTGAACAGGGGATTCGCCGCCGTCGCATAGTAAACGGTGTAGGCCTGCTGGTCCCGGCCCGCATCATTCCATGCGGCCCCCACCACGATGTTCGTCAGTGTGAATCCATCCGGATAGACCGACGTGTCAAGCGTATAGACCACAAACTGGCCCGCACTGCCGCTGGAGCCACAGGTGGCCAGGCTGTAATGGGCGCCCGAGCTATCCACCGCGCCAAAGGTGCCGTCGGTCAGGGCGTTCGTGCCCCCCGCCCGGTTGAAGGAACTCGGGTTCTGATCCGGATCATTGAAATTACCCGTCCCCACGCCGCTCGGTGACATGCCGGCGATGAGACTGTCCGCCGGGACTGTCCAGGTCGGAGCGAACACCTGGACATCCGATCCCTGCGTGGCGATCGCCAGCCGGACGTTGTTGGCATCCGGAACCGGAGTCGGGGCGACCATGAGCGAGCAGGCCCGGCTGGAAGTCGATCCCGAGCCATTGGAGGCCACCAGCCGGTAGCCGCCGTTGGTGGTCGCATCCGTGAGCTGCAGATTGCTCAGGGTCAGGCTCGTGCCGGTCGCTCCCGGGATATCGATGCCGTCTTTCTGCCACTGGTAGCTGGTCGCGTCACTGAAACCCGCAGTGATTGTGACCTGGCTGCCCACCACATCCGAGGCCTGGTTTGGGGTCACATCCAGCACCAGCATCGGCTTCGGGGCCGAAGGTTGCCCGGCCACAATGATCTGGGAATAACCCTCCCACCCATTCTCCGGAGGCGCACCCTGCAGGTTGAAGTCGAACCGGATGGCATAGACGTTTTGGGCCAACGCGGCCCCCGAGGGGGTCAGGGTCACGCGGGTCGCCGACTCGGCACCGGCCGGATTGGACGGGTTGAAATCCACATTCCCCAAAATATTGAAGGAGGCCGGGGCCGCCACCGTGGAATAGTAAACGGTGTATTTCTGCGAGTCGCGGCCGGCATCTTTCCAGCCGCCGTAAACCATGATGTTGGTGAGGTCATAGCCGACCGCCGAAACCGGCAGTGTGTAAGTGATCGACTGACCGGCGGGACTCACCCCGCAAGAAACAAGGTTTGAGCCCGTGGTGGGGGCGAAGGTTCCCTGGATCCCTGTGATGGTCACATTCCCGCCAGCAGTCAGGGAACGGACGTCGCGCCCGACCACTTCCAGGCTGAAATCACCGGCGCCGACGCTGGGGATCTGACCGGCAATCAAGCTGCCATTCGCTGGCACTGGCCAGGTGGGGGTGAAGGTGCCCGACCCGGTACCGGTCTGCGCGGCATACTTGTTGATGACACCATTGACCGCCGCCGGCTCGGCGCTGACCGTGAGAGCCCTGGCCGTGGAATAGGAGACCCCCTGGCTGTTGGTCTCGTTCATCGCCTTAAGCCGATAGAAGCCCGCGTCCGCCAGTTGCAGATTGTCCAGGGTCAGCGTGGTGGTGGTGGCTCCCGGAATGTCGTTGGTCGCGCTGCCGGAAACCTTCTGCCACTGATAGGTGGCGGCGGGGTAGTTGCTGAACGCCGCCGTAAAGACCACCTGCTCACCCACGATATTGGCCGCCGTGACTGGCAGGGTGTCCGCCAGCAGATAGGGCGAGGGCGGCAGGGTCGAAGCCGCCGAATCGGTCCCCTTCAGAACGATCTCGGCATACCCTGAATACCCGTTGTCCACCCCGCCGACCTGGGGGGTGAAATCAAGCTTCACGCTGAAGACGTTTTGCGCCAGCGGTGCCCCGGTGGAGGTGGTGATCGCCACCCGGTTGGCCGCCGGTTTTCCCTGGTTGTCCGGGTTGTAAAAAACGCTCGTCAACGGGAGGAAGGTCGTGGGGGCCGACACCGTGGAATAGGAAACGTCATAGTATTGTCCATCCCGGTCATAATTGCCCCAGCCACTATAGACCACGATGGTGGTGAGATCGCTGCCATTGACGCTGTTGGTGAGCGTGAAGGTGATCGACTTGCCGGCGTTGTTGCCGCAAGTGGCGTAGGAGGCATTCGCATTGGCTGGTCCAAACAGGCCGTCCGTCAGGACGCCTGTGCCCGCCACACCCGCCTCATTTTGAAAATTGCCGGTCCCCGTGGCGCTGGGAGCCTGCCGGGCGATCAGGTTGTCCGTCTCAATGCTCCAGGACGGGCTGGCTCCGGCTGCCAGCCCCTCGTTCGCCGCCGTTATCATGATCGGCAGGGCGCTGACCGTCGTCGCCGCAGTTCCTTCCACGGTGATTTCGGAATATCCAACATAGCCGTTTTCCACCGCCATAACGGTGAAGTCGAACTTCACAGCGGCGACGTTGGCCGCGATTAAACCTCCCAGCGAATCCGTCAGCGTCACCCGGTTGGCCGTCGGCCGGCTGCCAGCGATCGATGGGTTGTAATTGACGTAGCCCAACGGGATGAACGTGCTGGGGTTCGCGGTGGTTGAGTACGACACATTGAAGGCTTGGGCGTCCCGGCCATTATCATTCCACCCGCTGTAAACGGTGATATTGGTGAGGTCATACCCGTTGGCGGAGGCCGGCAGCGTATAGATGAGCGTACGCCCCGCCGATCCGCCATTACCGGCGGTCGCATAGGGACCGGTGCCGCTGCCCACCGGGCCAATGGAGCCATCTGTCAACTTGGAGATGCCGCCGGCTGATTCCAAGGTGAATCCCCCGCTGGAACTGCTGGGGGACAACCCCGCAATGAGGCTGCTGGTCGCGATCGGCCACGCCGGTGTGAACGCACTGGCGCTGTTGGTGTTGGCCGCCGTGATGGTGAGCGCCGCCGAAGCGGAACCTGCCAGCGACAATAACGCGGCCAGCGCAAGGCCGGCCATGATCTTCAATTTTGAACGGGGAATTCTTTTCATAGGTGTGTCACTGTCATATTCACGGTTAGCTATTTACGAAGCCTCGACTCTAATTCAATCTCTCTGCATAGCAAACAGCTTCTGGATCGGTTTTTTTGGACGAATTGATCGCTTATCCGGGAAACCGCCTCGCTGCGAGGGAATGGACACCACCACCCAAAACCGATATCCTCCCACCCATGCAACTCATCCACCCTATCGACGGTCAGGCATGTCCAGCCCGATCGGCTGATAGCCGTTGATTCCAATGAGCTTTCAAGATGAGCCTAAGGCGCGCCGGGTTTTGGGCCGCTGGCTAGGCGCGAGCGAGGCGCATATCCGCAGCGATCTGTAACGAGCGAGCAACAACGCCAGTGGCCCAAAGAACAAGTGAATTAGGCTCATCTTGAAAGCTCATTGGAATGAGTACCAGAAGCCCGCAGTTCCAGCCCCCGCGTTGAAATGATTCTATTGAGGATCGGCACTGGGCGGCCAGTGAAGCATTCGCTCCCCACTTTTGACAACATAATAACCAGTGTTAAAGTATTTCATGAGTTTTACTTTTTCACACCAGGCCTGGCCTTGGAGGCATGCCGCCGCCAGCTTCGCCCGCCTCTGCGGGCGCCAACCCGGGCTGGTCCTGGCGGTTGGCCTGCTTGCCGCCACCTCCCTCCACGGCGCGCAACTCTGGCAGGGTCCGGTCACCCAGTTCACCCAGGCGGGCAACGCCGACCAACTGACCGCCAACGTCTGGATCACCCGCGATGCCATCATGGGGATCTACAATGCCAGAACGGAGGCCGGCTACGACAAAATCGGCGGGCACAGTCCGGCGGACACCGAATGGGCCTATGGGAAGCTGTCCGACTATGCCACCCTGACCTATGCACCCTGGGTGGCTTGGAATGGGAAAAGCCCCCCCAGCATGCTTGACCGCGAGGCCGTGCTGCACCTGATCTCCGAGGATATTTACCTCGCGGTGAAGTTCACCGCGTGGGGCGGCAGCAGCGGCGGCTTCTCCTGGCAGCGCTCCACCCCCGGGCCAGCCGCCAACCTGGCCCCGACGGCCCAGCTCACCGCCCCGGCTGATGGCGCGATTGTTGCCGCACCCTGGTCCGGCACCCTGCTGGCCGCCACGGCCGATCCGGATGGCACGGTGGCCCTCGTCGAGTTCTTTGCCAACGGCACTCGGCTCGGCAGCGTGACCAACCCGGCGGCCGCCTCAAGCCTGCGCGTCACGAACCTGGCGGCCGGGGCGTACGTCCTTTCCGCCGTGGCGACGGATAACGCGGGGGGCACCACCACGGCCACCACGGCCCTTCTGGTGGTGACACCGGCCCCCATCGTGCTGAGACAGCCCCGGCGCGCGTCAACGCAAGCGTTCGAATTCATTCACTCCGCCACCGCCGGCCTGCGCTACGTGGTGCGTCGCTCCACCAATGGCGTCACTTGGGCACCCTGCCAGACGAACACCGCCGCCGGGACGGACGTCACGGTGCGGGACGAAGGCGCGACGGGCAGCTTCACCCTCTACTCCGCGGGCCGGCTGCCGAATCCTTGATGGATGGATGCTCTGATATTCTTGCCCGGCTTTACGCGGTCACTTGTCCGACGCTTTTTCGATCTGGACAAGGAGTTGTTCCTTCGTGGGACCGGTGGCATGGGTGACGAAGAATGCGGTCACCGCATTGGCGACAACGAGACGTTCTTTGAGCGGCAGATCCCCAAGGGATGCGCAGAGAAATCCGCCGTTGAAGCTGTCGCCTGCGCCAGCCAAACGGATCACCTTTGTTTGGCGCTCCTGGATTGCATACGCTTCACCTTCCTTGGTGTTGGAGGCGGCTGCAAACTCCGGTGTGTGGACCACCAGTTCATCGAACCCGATCTTTTCACGGACGACGGTCAACGCGGAGGCGATCGCCGCCGGGGTCAGTTCCGGGCGCGGGACTCCAACCCTTGAACACAATTCCAACACCTCATGTTCGTTCAGGCTGAGCGTCATGGGGATCTTCTGGTTGAATGATTTGATCAGCTCCAGGCTTTTGATGAAAGACTCGCTGGACTTTTTCTTGATGTCGGCGAAGTCGAAAAACATCCGGCGCGGCGGCGTAAGGGTTTCATACTGCTCCATGAAGCCCTGGAAGAGGCCATCAAAGTTTGCGGTGAGCGACCAATAGCCCAGTCCCAAAATATCGACACCGGAGAACATTTTTTTGAGTTCCTCCTCTCCGAAGTGCGTTTTAAATTGTTCCCAGGAAAGGTTGGAGACGGCCGCAAGATCACTCATCAAAACCTTCCCGTCGCTGAACTCCAAAGCAATCGTCAACGCAGGGTCGCCGAGGGAAACCAGATTACAGATACCCTCGAACTCATGATAAGCCGGGTCGATGGTCTGGCCGCCATAAAGGCCGGGCAGGCAGGGCTTCAGGCCCAAATATGCGGCCACCCGACCCGTGTTGATACCAAACCCGCCCTCGCAACGACGCTTCGCCACGAGTTCAAGCCCTACACCGCCGTCCGCCCGCTCGACCAGCAGTTCGCCGAATTGCTTGAGTTTTTTCATCGGGGTGAACTCGGTCTGACTGCGCCTGACTTCGACAATCTCGTAGGTTTCGTCAACGAAGCCGTCGCAGCCGAGCAGGATTTTGCCGCTCATGTTTTGAAGGAAGTCTGCGTATTTTTTCATGCTGTTGCTCATGGGTGGAATTAGGATGTTAGATGTTGGATGTTGGGTCGTTATTGGATGAAGGTGGCATCAACGGCGTGATCGATCTGTGCGCCGCTCGCGGCTGTGAGGCGGATGCCGGTGCGGATGCGCTGAATGGAGCGGACGGAATCGAACCCATCAACCATAGGGGCGACGCCCATGATGTAGGGGATGCGGGTGCATTTCTTGCCACCGAGGGCAAGCGCGGTGGGCACGCCCTTTTCAGTCCAGGGATTGTCCGCCAGCGATGCGGCGAGTCCGAGGTGGAAATAGGCGGTAACGTCCTCAACGCCGAGCACGCCGCGATGGCGACCGTTCCATGGGGCGTAGTGGCGTCCGCCGTTGGAGTGCCACAGCACGGTGGATGCGAGGTGCGCGGGATTTTTCAGGGAAAACCAGACAAAGTTTTTCTTCGGGAAAACCACGGCGGACCAGGCAAAGTCGGGCGCGTCCTTGTGGTGGATCATGACCAGATCTTCGAAGCCTTCGCGGGCGGGAAAGTGGGTGAGATCGGTCTTCCCGCCATCGGCCATCGGCACGCTATTGAGTTGCCGGAACCATGCGCCTGGCTTGAGTGAGGAATAACCGCCATCGGCAGGGTTCTCAAACAGCACCGGGAGAACCTGGGCGAGCTGGATTTTGCTCGTGGAGAGGATGCCCGGACCGTTGCGGGTGAAGTCGAGCATGGCGTGGTGTCCGAGACACATGTCGCCTTTGAAATCCTCCAGCAAGTGGGTCTGGTAAAGGTTGGTCTCGACTTCGCGGGCTTCGACCGTTTTGGTGATCTTGCCGGTCCGGACACGGGTCCGCAACGTGGCGACAAGGCGCCCGCCTCCGGAAGTCTGCACTTTCCAGGTGCCATTGGCCGGCTCGCCATGAGGTGGATGGGCCTCACCGCGCCACGCGGGCCCGGCGCCAAAGGGCGCACAAAAAAAATCTCCCCGCAATTCGCGCAGCAGCGGAATGAGCTTTTCAGCGCCGGGTTTGTCACACCACGGAGCGGTGGAGAAAGGCTCAACGATTTGGCGGCCGAGGCGGAATTTGACCGGCCCGAGTTGCCCGCCGATCCTGGTGATGTCAAAAGTAACGTTCATTGGCTCATGCAATTGCTGTAAGTCGCTACACATCTGGCTGAAAGGATTGATACTAGCGATCGGAATGGTTGTAAAGTTTCTTCCTTGATAAGAAATTGCTTTTGTTGCCGCGTCAGTCCTCACAAATCATCAGCCTCCATCCCCGCCTCCCCCCGTCCCCCTCAACCCTCCTGCCTCCGTCCTCCCCATTGCCGCGTCCCCGTTCGTGTTGCCGGTGGGGAGAACCTCCCGGTGAGCCGTCCCCGTCAGAGTGCCAGCGGCGTGTTTCCCCCATTCCGCACTCCGCAATCCACAATCCGCATTTGCAAGGGTCGTCCCCAGAGTCCCCTCCGCTTTCCCCGTCCCAACTTCCGCGTTCAGGAAGGCCGCCCCAAAGGGGCAAGGCGATACCAGCCCGGGGCAAGCGAGGCACTCGTGCTACACTGGGAAGGAAAAAACCAAACCACCCACTCTCCGCCCTGCATGGGCGGCTGCCTCCCGTCGACCGTGTCCCCAGGTCTTCCCCTCGCCTCCCTCGGGGATGAGAGGGTGGCCGCAGGCCGGGAGAGGAAATCCCTCCTGCCTGCTACCCCACTCCCGCGACTGCGGGAGAGGGACGAGCGTGCCCTCCCCGCAAGCCGGAGGTTTGCCAGCGATTAGCCGATGGTTGAGCGCAGCGACACCACCGGACCACCGTCCCCAAAAGACCTTCCCGACCCCGGCTGGGGTCGCAGCCCCCCTTCGATTCGTCTTCAAGCCTTTCGGCATCCATCGGTTTCCCGAACTCATAGGAGATTACCGACTCTTTTGCCGTACTGAGTTGCCATCGCTACGTGACATTTCAATCCACTTCCCAACGATATTACACACAGATTCTGCATCTGCCTTACTAGTAGATTGAACAATAACAAATTCATCCTTTTCACTGTCCGTTAGCAGTTGTACAGAATAAGTGAGTGGACCTGTGCTACATATTTGAACATCTCTTACACGTGAAAACTGGATTGCTTTATCCCATTTTACAGAAAACAGAGCATGTTTCATTTCTATGCCATCAGACTTACTCGATACGATGGTTGTTCTTGCGCATTCTAAAGCAGCGCTCAAAAGTATCAAAAAACCAATAAACAAATAACCAATGGCGGCAACCGCCGATAATAAACATAATATTGGTCTTTCAGTAAACACACTTAAAGGTGTCCCGGGTATTAGGCGAAATATCTGGAATGTCAGGACTGCCCATATCGAAAAACCAAACATATGTTTAAACACCAACCACCTGTTGCACGGCGAAATGTGAATCTTGATATCATTGCTACTATCTATTATTACTTTTATAAATG
>CAIYYI010000160.1 GCA_903930345.1 uncultured Verrucomicrobiota bacterium | reverse complement strand
CTGCGGGCATCCGGAACTGGTCACCGGTAAGCGCTACCGCGCCCACAATGACGGAGATCCGGGAGGCAAGGATCCCTGTTGCCTTTACTACTACACGTTCGACAAGACCGGCAAATTCACCCGTCACCCGATTGACGAGGGCAACAAAGTCGGGTGTGGCATCGACACGATCATCACCGACTTTAACGGCGATGGTCGGCCCGATATTATTTGCCCTGGCAAAGGCGGCCTCTACCTGTTTATAAATCAAGGCGTTAAGTAGTCTGAAAAAAACAGAAATGGCGTCAGCATCACCGGCAATGAGTTCGTGTCCTCCACGCTACCGGCGAAGGGCGCGTGGATTTCTGCGGAGAAGACGGAAAACCTCCGCACGTCTGCCAATAAACACGCTGCCCATGTGCCGGAGATGAAAGCCGCGCCAAACCCCTAAAGGAGCCCCTCCCATGAAAAACATACCTGCCCTTCTCGCCGCCATGTTACTCGCTTCAGTTGCTGGGCTGCAGGCCGCCGACATCACACTCACTGAAACACTCCAACTCCCCGCGAGCCACAGCCTCGGCTGGGTGCGTGCCAACACGCTGCCGAAAGACCAGAAGGGGTGGGACGGCGTACTGGATGAAGCCAAGTGGGGCACGCCCTCGCCGCAGCAGATCGTTGATCGGAACTGGGACTGGAAGATTACCGATGACCAGTGGACCGCCGCCGTGAAACAAAAGGGCGAGGGCAAGCGTGAGGAGGTAAAGTTCGACCTCTGGGTGCCGGATGGCGTGGACGTGGTCAAGGGGATCGTGGTCATGTCGGGTCACGGCAGTGGGGCGGGCCTGTTCAAACGTCCGGATCTGCGTGCGCTGGCACGCGAGCTGCATTTGGCATTGTTCACGTTTGTCGGCAACCCGATGCAACGCGGCTTCTGGCCTCGCGGTCTGTTGTATGAGCGGCTGAAGGCCTTTGCCGACAAAGCCGGACATCCGGAGCTCGGAAATGCGCCGCTCTTTCTCTACGGACACTCCAACGGGACTGGCTTCTCGGCGGTCTTCACCGCGACTGAGAGCGCACGCGTCTGGGGTTGGGTATCCATGCGTCCCGGCATCACCTTTCAAGTCTATCAACCTGGTGCGGCGCAAGTGCCGGGTCTTGTGATCTTCGGCGAGGACGACCCGTTCCTCACACGACCATCACGTGAGGAAAATCTCGCTGTCGTGCCGCGAATGTGCAAGCAACATAACGCACTTTGGAATTTTGCTGTGGAGCCCAAGACCGGTCACGGGCCTGGCGAAAACACCTGGCCACTGGTCTTCTCCTTTCTCCGACACACGTTCGCCGCACGCGTGCCGGTCGCTTGCGACCCGCGCAAAGGGCCGGTGACGCTCAAGGACCTCAAAGCCGAAAACGGCTGCCTCGGCCAAAACTGGAATGTAACGCAAGGGGGTTACCAAACCTTGCCCATCGCGCCGTTTGCTGATTTCAGCGGCGACAAATCCACAGCCTCCTGGCTTGTCAACGCCGCCTTCGCG
>CAIYYI010000159.1 GCA_903930345.1 uncultured Verrucomicrobiota bacterium | reverse complement strand
GTTGCTGGCCGGTCTGGGGGGCATTCTGGTGCCCGGGGGCTTTGGGGAACGCGGGATTGAGGGCAAGATCAAGGCGGCGGAATATGCGCGCACCAACCACATCCCTTACCTGGGATTGTGTTTGGGCATGCAGATTGCCACGATCGAGTTTGCCCGTAACGTGTTGGGTTTCGCCGATGCCCACTCCACGGAATTCAACGCGGCCACCACCCATCCGGTCATTGATTTGCAGGAGGAGCAGAAGAGGATCATCAACATGGGCGGCACCATGCGTTTGGGGCGGCAGGCTTGCCAGATCAAGCCCGGCACCCATGCGGCCCTGCTCTACGGCGCTTTTCTCATCCATGAGCGCCATCGTCACCGCTACGAGTTCAACAATCAGTACCGGGCGCAGTTTGAGCAGGCCGGGTTTGTGTTCGCCGGCACCACCCCGGATGATCGGTTGGTGGAGATGATCGAGCTGCCCAAACACCCATTTTACATGGCCTGCCAGTTCCACCCGGAATTCCAGAGCAAGCCGCACCAGCCGCACCCGCTGTTCCGGGGCTTTATTGCGGCCGCGCACGCCCACACGCACCTGCGCCCGGGGCGGGTTTGATACTGGCCGGAACGCTTCTCTGCCGTCGTGAATTACGCGCAAGCCATCCGGTTTCTGTATGACTTGCGCCTTTTTGGCGCCAAGTTTGGGCTGGATAACACCCTGAAGCTGGCTGAGTTGGTGGGCCATCCCCAGGCCCGGCTCCGGTTCATTCACGTGGCTGGCACCAACGGCAAGGGGTCCACCTGTGCCATGCTGGAGGCAGCCTACCGTGCCGCCGGTTACCGGGTCGGGCTCTTCACCTCGCCCCACCTGGTTTCCTTCAACGAGCGCATCCAGGTCAACCGGCAACCCATCAGCGAGGCGGACGTCTGCCAGTTGGTGGCGGAATTGCGCCCATTGGTGGCGGCTTTCCCGGAAGCCCATTCGCCAACGTTTTTCGAGGCGGTCACCGTCATGGCCCTGCGGTATTTTGAGCGGCAGGGCTGCGACCTGGTGATTTGGGAAACCGGCCTCGGCGGGCGGTTGGACGCCACGAACATTGTCACCACCCTGGCCAGTGTGATCACCAACATTGGCTGGGACCACCAGCAGTGGCTGGGAAACACTTTGAGCCAGATTGCCTCCGAAAAAGCGGGCATCATCAAACCGGGCATTCCGGTCCTGACCGGTGCGGAAGGGGAGGCCTTGGAGGTGATTGCCGCCCTGGCCGAGGCCCGGCAGGCACCCCTGACGGTTGCCACCCCCCAAAGCCGGGCGGAATTGCCCTTGCCGAGCCTGACTTTGCCGGGGCGTCACCAAAGGGGCAACGCCGCGCTGGCTTGGCTGACGGTGGCGGCGCTCCAATCCGTTCTGCCGGTCCCAGCCTCCGCTCTGCTGCAAGGGTTGCAAAGCGTGGCCTGGCCCGGCCGCTTCCAGGTGGTGAAGTTGGCGGGGCGGGTGTTGCTGCTGGATGGGGCGCACAATGCACCCGGCGCATGCACCCTGCGGGCCGCTGTGGAGGAATACTATCCAGGGCGGCGCCCGGCCTTCATTGTGGGCATACTCCAGGATAAAAACGTGGAGGAAATCTGTCGGGAACTGGCCCCGGTGGCCGGTCGCGTGGTGGTGGTGCCGGTCGCCAGCGAGCGCACGGCGGCACCGGCCGCAATGGTGGCTGCGTGGCATCGCGTGGCCCCGGGTTTGCCCGTCTCCGAAGCCCGGCATTTGCGGGAGGCGCTGGACTTGACCGCCGCCGAACCCCTCGTCGTGCTGGCCGGTTCCCTCTACCTCATCGGGGAGGCGATGGAAACCCTGGGTCTTTCCACCGCGCCCTCTCCTGGGGAGCGCTCCCTCAATGAATGGGGCGGCTTGGATAATATTGCAACCAATTGCAGGCAAACGTGATGGGTGGTAGTTGAGTTTTTTGATCAGCCCCGCCATTGAAGGTTGCATCTGGCCGGATTTCAGGTTATATCTAACCCATAGAAAAACCCGTGACTACCATTGGCAACCATTCCAATTTGGGCGCGATCTCTGATTCTGCTCTTATCGGTACCATTATCTCAGCTAAAATCTCGCTTATGGCCTCAACACCCTCCATTCGTCGTTCCTTGTTCCCCCGTCTGGCTTGGGCCAGCCTCTGCTCGCTGCTGCTGGCCGCCGGGCCCGCCCGCGCCCAGTGGGTGGCTTTCAACGATCATTACACCGGTGCGGGCACGCACGCCAACGCCACGGATTATAATGTGCTCGGCACCGCCGGAGGCGCACCGAGCAACGGGGGCGCGCTGAAGAATATTGTGACCGGGGTCACTTTGCCCGTGACCGTGGCGGTTGCGGTCACAACCGGTGCTGTCACGGGAGGTGCCACAGCGGGCGCACCCACCGCTGGCACTCCTGCCTACAACGTGTTTAACGGGTATGTTGATTTCGGCAGCGGCACGATTAACCATGCGGTGCAAATCCCCGCCAGCGCCATCGTCAGCCATACTTTCTCCGGCCTTTCGCCGGGCAAACGCTATATCTTCACCGCCACGGGCATTCGCGGGGGGGATGGCACCTACATCAACCGCTGGACATTGTTCGCCCTGGAAAGTGCGGATGCCTATGTGGCGGCCCATTCCGCCGGTTGCCTCACCTCTGGGCTGGCCGCCAACGCCGTGGCGATCAATACCGGCATCAATACCAGCGGCGACATCATGGTCTGGAACAACATCGTGGCTGGGGCGGATGGCATGTTCGTGGTCACGGCCACGCAGTACACGGGCAACATTCCCTCCGGTGGCGCTGCCAATGGTTCTTACGGTTACGGTTTGACCGGTTTTCGGCTGGAGGAGTTGGATGTGGTTCAGACGCCGGTGACCATCACCAACCAGCCGGCCAATGTGACCGTTGTGGAAGGACGGGGGGCTTCGTTTTCCGTGGGTGCCCGGGGCAATCCGCCGCCCACCTACCAATGGTTCAAGACGGTCGGAGGAGTGGAATCCTTGGTTTCAGGAGCCACCAATGCTGTTTACTCCATCGCGGAGGTTGCCTTGGCCGACCAGGGGGCCATCTTCCGCGTGGAAGCTTACAACACCGTTACCAACGTCAATTTCATCACCTCCAGCAGCAATGCGGTGTTGACGGTGACCGCCGATACCACCGCGCCCACCCTGTTGGCCACTTCCGCCTCCTATCCCAACTTGGTCAACCTGATGTTTTCCGAGCCGGTGACCCTGCTGAGTTCTACCAACAAGGCCAACTACGTGATCACCAGTTCGCAGGGTAGCCTGGGGGTGTTGGGCGTGGCACTGGCGGGCGGAAACTCCAATGTGGTGCTCACCACTTCCAACCACGCATTGGGGGTGACTTATACCCTGCGCATCAGCGGCATTCGCGACCGTTCCGCAGTCGGCAATGCCATTGAGGCCAACACGGAAACGCAGTTTGTCTCAGTCGCCTATGTTCCTGCGGATGTGGGCCTCACCGGTTACACTGGCCAGGTGGTGAATGTGCCGGGTGGTTTTGACGTGATCACCGCCGGGACGGACATTGGCGGCGGGCTTGATCAGATGACCTTCAACTATCAGCAGCGCACGGGGGATTTCGATGTGATGGTGCGTGTGGCGGGTATGACGCTGAGTGATGTTTGGGCCAAAGCCGGTCTGATGGCACGGGAAACCCTGACGGTCGGCAGCCCGTTTGCGGCGTCCCTGACCACTCCGAGCGTGGGTGGGTGCTTTATGATGTATCGGGCGTCGGTCAATGGTGCCGCTGTCACGCTGGGCAGTTATCCGGTGATGCATCCTTACACCTGGCTGCGTCTTCAGCGCGTCGGGAGTACGTTTAACTCCTTCGCGGGTTTTAATGGCCAAAGCTGGAATTTGCTCGGCACGTTCAATATCACCATGGCCGCCAATCTTTACGTGGGCATGGCTGCCACCAGTCGCGATGTCTCACGGCCGATCAAAGTGTCGTTCCGGGACGCTGGCAACGTGGTCGCGCCGGTTACCTCCTTTGTGCCGCTGCCCATTGAGCCACTGGGGCCCAGCAGCCGCAAATCATGTTTGGCCATCACCGAAATCATGTACGACCCCGGCCAGGGTGGTTATTCCAACAGCACGGAATTCATCGAGATTTTCAACTCCAATCCCTGGCGTGAGGATGTCAGCGGTTACCGCGTGGCGGGGGATGTGGATTTCACCTTCCCGGTTGGCACGTGGATACCAGGTGGCGGTTTTGCCGTGGTGGCGCGCAATCCCGAGGTGCTGCGTCAGACCTATGGCTTGACCAATGTCTTCGGTCCTTGGGAAAATGCCGGCCTCAATGGACTGCCCGATGGTGGAGGAACAGTGCGTTTGCGCAGCCAGATTGATGCTGTGCTGCTTGAGGTCAAATACCAGAACAAGTTGCCTTGGCCGGTGGGCGCGGCGGGGGCCGGCCACTCGTTGGCGTTGACCCGGCCCTCCTACGGGGAAAAGGATCCCCGGGCCTGGTCCGCCAGCGATACGCGGGGCGGCACCCCGGGCAGTGGGGATGGTCTCAGTGGCGGCGCACTGCGCAATGTCAGGATCAACGAGTTCCTGGCGTACTCTGGCACCAACCATCTCGATTACGTCGAGCTTTACAATTATAGTACCTCGCCGGTGGATGTTTCCGGAGTGGTCGTGACAGATGACCCCCGCACCAACAAGTTTGTCATCCCGTCGCCCACCATCCTTCCCGCGCGTGGTTTCCTGGTGTTTGATCAAAACGCCCTCGGTTTCCGTTTGGACGCCGGTGGTGAGCGCCTTTTCCTGCGCAGTCCAGATGGTCAACGGATGCTGGACGCGATCACTTTCGAGCCCCAGACCCAGGGCCGGGCTTCGGGCAGGTTCCCGGATGGCGGGCCGGAAATCTATCCCCTGGCATCCCAGACCCCTGGCAATCCCAACGCGGCGATCTTCATTGATGACATCGTCATCAACGAGGTCATGTATCGGCCGGCCAATGGGTTGGATGATGACGAATTCGTGGAGCTTTACAACCGTGGCAGCAACACGGTGGATCTGGGTGGCTGGCGTTTTGTGGCCGGAATCGACTATGTCATCCCGGTTGGCACGCTCCTGCCGCCAGATGGGTATCTGGTGGTGGCGCGCAACCGGGACCGGTTGCTGACGAATTACAGCGGGGCTTTGAACGCTGGCAACACACTGGGCAATTTCAGCGGCACTCTTGCCAGTGGTGGTGAGCGGGTGGCGCTGGCGCGGCCGGAGTGGGATATGGAGGTTTCCCCCGATAACGGGGTTCAGAGCAACGAGGTTTTCGTGGTGGTGGACGAAGTGACCTACGGGCCGGGATCATGGTGGGGCAAATGGGCCAATGAGGGAGGTTCAAGCCTGGAGTTGGTGGACCCGCGGGCGAACCATCGGCTGGCGGGCAACTGGGGGGAGAGTGATGAAAGCCAGAAATCCCCTTGGACGACCATCCAATACACCGGTCCCATGGATCTGGGCAGCACTCCTGCCACGACACTGGAGGTGTATTTGAACGGGGAGGGTGAAGCGCTTCTGGATGACGTCGAAGTCATTTACAACAGCGTGAACATCCAACCGAACGGGGACTTTGAGGCGGGGTTGACCGGCTGGTTCCCTCGGGGCAACCATGTCCGTTCGGATGTGGAATCAGGCAAGGGTGTGGGTGGGGGCCAATGCCTGCATATTCGCGCCAGTGGCCGCGGCGATTACGGGGCCAACCGGATTATCACCGCGCTGAGCACCATTCCCACCACCAGCATCACCATCCGCGCCAAAGTGAGATATCTCAAGGGTTTTCCTGAGATTGTGCTGCGGTTGCACGGCAACTGGGCCGAGGCCACCGGGCCGATGTTTGATTTCGCCAGCCCGCCGGCTTTTGGCACTCCCGGTCTGCGCAACAGCCGCGCGGTGCAGAACGCGGCCCCGGCCATTGCCGAGGTGAAGCACACCCCGGTGGTGCCCGCCGCCAACCAGGAGGTGCTGGTGACCGCCCGGGTGGAAGACCCTGACGGCGTCGGCCAGGTCCGGCTTTCCTACCGTCCGGACGCCTCCGCCACCTATGCCATCGCCAACATGGTGGATGATGGCAGCAACGGTGACGCGGTGGCCAACGATGGCATTTATAGCGGGAAGATTCCGGGTCAGACATCCGGCACCCTGATCGCCTTCCTTGTCTCGGCCACCGATGGTGCGCCGTTGGCGGCCACCAACCAGTTCCCTTATGGTGCCAGCCTGTTGGGCGGCGAATGCCTGGTGCGGTTTGGGGACATCACCCCGCTGGGAGCCTTCTTCCCATACCGGCTCTGGCTGACCACCACGGCGGTCAACAACTGGATCAACCGTCCGGTGCTGAGCAATGATCCGATTGAAGGCACCTTCATTTATGGCAACTGGAGGGCGATCTACAACTGTGGCTCGCGTTACGCCGGCAGTCCCTACCACCAGGGCTTCAACGGTCCGGTGGGGAACAATTGCCATTATTCCATCGAGATGCCCGGCGATGACCAGGTGCTCGGCACCACCGGCTTTAACAAGATTCACGGGCCTGGCAACGGTGCTTTTGATGATCCCACTCTGCAGCGCGAGCAGGCGGCCTACTGGACGGCGCGGCAACTGGATTTGCCCTGGTTGAACCGGCGGTATGTCGCCATGTTTGTCAACGGCACCCGGCGGGGCACCCTCATGGAGGACATGCAGACGCCCAACAACGATGTTTTGGAACAGTATTTTCCGGATGACGCCGACGGCAACCTCTACAAGCTGCAGCCATACTTCGAGATGAACGACGCGGCCACTGGATCGATGAACTTCACCAACTTTTCCTGGTGTACCCTCAACCGATACACCTCTTCCACCGGCCATAAACTGGCGCGTTACCGGGTCAATTATCTGACCCGCGCCGCCAACGGCACCGCCAATGATTACAGCAGCGTCTATTCCCTGGTGGAAGCCGCCAACACCTTCAACCAGAGCGCCAACAATTACGCCGGATTCCGGGCGGCCATTGAGTCGCAGGTGAACGTGGAGAATTGGATCCGCACCTTTGCCGTTGAGCACGCTTGCGGCAACTGGGACAGTTTTGGCAACCGCAATGCCCAGAACATGTATGGCTACAAGCCCCGCAACGGCAAATGGCACCTGTTCATATTCGATTTCAACATCGTGCTGAACTATCCCGGCGTCGGCGGGGCAGTTTCGGATGCGCCAGGGGCTGTGCTGACCCAGGTCAACGCGGCTGACCCCGTCATGCCGTACTTTTATCACAATGGCCTGGTGCCCGAATACCGCCGCGCCTTCTGGCGGGCGATCAAGGAAGTTTGTAACGGACCGTTCCAGAGCGCCAATTTCAGCCCGATGCTGGATGCCAAATATGCCGCATTCCAGGCCTCTGGCGTGAGCCCTCTGAATACGGACGCTGTGAAGTCCTTCATGACCACTGCCAAAGACACCATGCTGGCAGCCATGGTGGCGGAAGATGCCCAGCGTTTGGCCATCCTCGGGACCAACTACCTCACGGTGGGCAGCAGCAATGTGGTGGTCATCAACGGCGAGGCTCCGGTGGAGATTAAGCACATCACCGTCAATGGGGTCACTTATCCGGTGTCCTGGGTTACCGCGCGCCAGTTCAGGCTTGATCTGCCGGTGAGCGCCGCCACCAATCTCATCGAGATTGGCGGGCTTGATATCTACAACCGGCAGGTCACCAATGCCGGCTTTACCGCCACGGCTGTGTACACCGGCAAAGTTGTGGACCCGCACGGGGCCGTGGTGATCAATGAGATCATGTACAATCCGCAAACGCCCGGCGCCTCTTATGTCGAGTTGTACAATTCCTCCACCAACTTCACCTTCGACCTCGCCGGTTGGCGGATCAATGGCATTGATTACACCTTCCCGGCCGGTGCCATACTCGCCCCGCGCGGCTATCTGGTGGTGGCGGCCAACCGAGACGCCTTTCAGGCTGCCTATCCAGGGGTGAGTCTCACCGATGTGTTCCCGGGCAGCCTGCAAAACAACGGGGAAACCCTGGCTCTGTACCGTCCTGGCCTCAACGGAGAGGAGTTGGTTTCTCAGGTGCGCTATGACAACACCGTTCCATGGCCGCAGGCGGCCGATGGCACGGGCGCGGCGCTGCAGTTGATCGATAGCCGGCAGGACACCACCCGGGTCATCAACTGGTCGGATGGCTCAGGCTGGCGCTTTGTCAGCTTCACCGCCAACGTCACCGGGCCCACCTTGAAAAAGAAGCTGCTCGTGTACCCGGATGTCGCGGGCGAGGTGTTCATCGACGAGTTGTCGCTCGTGCAGGGTTCGGTGCCGGCGGTGGGGACGAATCTGATTCCGGATGGCAACTTTGAAGGTTCCGCCCTGTTCACGAACGGTGGTGGCGCGTGGATTGCCCAATCAACCTTCGGCACCCAGTCGCGCATTGACACCGCCATGCCCCACTCGGGGCAGAGTTCCATGCGCCTGGTGTTCACCAATTCGGGCAGTACCGTGAACAACCTGGGCGTCGAGGCGCCGATCAGCAACATCGTGCATACCCTGAGCTTCTGGTACCTGCCTTCCTCCAACATCAACAACCTGACTTTCCGGCTCACCACCCTCTTCCAAACCAAGGTCGATGTGAGGCCCAACTACGCCACACCGGGCGCGGCCAATTCCGTGGCGCAAAGCAACCCCGCCTATCCTGCGGTGTGGCTGAACGAGGTGGCTCCGGAACCGCTCACGGGCGTGCTTGATAATCTGGGGGAGAGCGAGCCATGGATCGAGTTGTACAACGCCTCCACCAATAGCCTGGACCTTGGCGGGATGTTCCTGACCGACGATTACACGGCC
The DNA here is from genome assembly GCA_903930345.1 of uncultured Verrucomicrobiota bacterium. Lineage (GTDB taxonomy): Bacteria > Verrucomicrobiota > Verrucomicrobiia > Limisphaerales > CAIYYI01 > CAIYYI01. The sequence goes on along the minus strand of CAIYYI010000159.1, from coordinate 4,856 downwards.
TTGAGCAAGTGGATGATTCCCACCGGCACCGTCCTCAGCGCCGGACAGCATCTGGTCGTCTGGGCGGATGGGGAAACAAATGAGACCGCCGCCGGCAACCTGCACACCGGATTCCGTGTGGGCGGCACGAATGGCACGCTCGCCTTGGTGGTGAAGTTGAATAATGATCTGCGGATCCTTGATTATCTGAATTGGGCCAATGTCTGGGGCGGGCGCACTTTTGGCAAAGCGCCGGACGGTCAGGCGCTCAACACGCGGCGTTTCGATTACCCAACTCCGGGCCAGACCAACAATTCGGCATTGCGCCCGTCGGTGGTGCGCATTAACGAGTGGATGTCGGACAACAAATCGCTCGTGGCCGATCCGGGTAACAGCGCGTTTGAAGACTGGTTTGAACTATACAATCCGGATGCCGAGCCCGTCGATTTGGCGGGTTGGTTCCTCTCCGACAGCGCGGCCAACTGGAACCAGTTCGAAGTTCCGGTCGGATTCGTTGTGCCACCCCATGGCTACCTGGTTGTGTGGGCGGATGGTTTGACGCAACTGAACACCAACCGTGGTGATTTGCATGTCAACTTCCGCCTCAGCCGCAGCGGCGAGTCGCTGGTGGTGCATAATCCGGATGCCCGTTTGGCGGACTTGGTGGTGTTTGGCGCCCAGTCACCCAACGGGGTGAATGGACGTTATCCGGATGGTGGTGCGGCTCAGGTGGCCTTGCTCTCTCCGACGCCGGGCGCCGCCAATCTTTCGGCTGGAAGCACCAACCAGAACACCGCGCCCATCCTGGCGCCCTTGGGCATTCACCGGCTGGTGTTGGGGCAGAGCCTGAGCCTGACGGCGCAGGCGGTGGATGCGGATCTGCCCGTGCAAACCCTGACCTTCAATCGTGTCAGCGGCCCGGTTGGTTTGGTGGTGGTTCCGGCCACCGGCCTTATCACCTGGACACCCGGGGCGGGGGATGTGGGAACCAATCATGCCTTGGTCTCGGTGTCGGATAGTGGCACACCGCCGTTGAGTGTGACCAATGAACTGCTGCTGGTGGTCGGCTTGCCGCCGCGTTTTGATGGTGGCCGGGTGGCGATCAGTGGCAACCAGGTGCATTTGTCCATCCGTGCGGTGCCGGGCAAATCCTATCGCATTCATTACCGTGACACCCTGCACGGCACCTGGCTGCCGCTCGGTTCCGACCGCGTGGCCTCCGGGGACTCACTGGAAGTGGATGACACTTTGAGCACCAACCGGTTCTACCGGGTGTTGGTGGTCGATTGACAAGCGGCTTCCGTCAAATGTGGCCCGCCCGCCCTGGCAAAACCGGGGCGGGCGTTTCTTTAAACCGCGAAAACCGGTGGCGATAGGTCTGGAATCAGCGGGCAAAGGCCTGCAGTTCCGCACAACTGGAGAAGGCCTGTTTCGGGTTGTCGCCGCTTGCTGGCACGCCCGTCACCCGGACGCCCCAGACCGTGATGGGGGTCGGCAGTTGCAGCGTGAAGGCCTGGCCCGCGCGCAATTTCATGGACTGGTTGGCCGTGGTCCTGGGGTAGTCCCCCAGTTCCCCGACCGTCTCCCACGCCCCGCCTTGGGTGCGCTGCACCTGGATGCGGGGGGTGCCTGCGCTGTGATCAAACCAGCCGCCGTCATGGAAAATCTGCCCCTGGATGAACACCACCCGTTGCAGGGTGGTGGCCTGATTCATCCTGACCGCATACCAATCCTCCCGGGCGGGTTGGCCGTTGAAGGTCACCACGGAGCTATCCGCATTGTCATCCAGGATCGAGCCGTTCAGGTTTCCAGCGCGGGAGCGGCTTTCCTCCCCATCGCTCAACAGCGAGGTCGGAAGAAAGGCCACCCCCGGGGCCCGCAGCCAAACCCGGTAGGTTCCGTTGCTGGCGCCCGCATCGGCAAAAGGCACCAGCACAGCGGCTTGCCGCTGGTCAGCCCGGCTCAGCACATCCACTTTCCAGGTCAGAGGTTGGGTGGAGCGCAGGACGGGTGCGGTGTTCGAGGCCAGTGTCAGGCGCGCGGGGGATGGCAGGCCGGGGTTGTCAGTCTGGTCACACGCCAGCACGAAGGGGCCCCAAACCGCCGCCGACAGGTTGGTGTTGCCATGCGTTCCGGCCAGGATGCCTTGCTGCAATTCGCCGGTCACTTTGATCACTTCACCGTCCTGCCACTGGCGGGGGGCAAACTCAGCCCAGCCATCCCGCACTGTGGCGGTCTGGCCACCGGCTTGCGCCTGCCAACCCCGTCCCCAGTAAGGAGTCCGGAGGCGGATGCCGAATGGACCCGTGCCTTTGACGCGCAGCGTGACTTCGGACCGGGCCGAGGCCGGAAACTGGCTCGCCTGTTCCACTCGCACCTCTCCCGTGCCCAGCCGCAAGGTGGCCTGTGAGGTTTCCAGGGTGCTGATGACGATGATCTCCGCGCCGGCCTGCGTGCTTTTCCAGTACAGGCAGCCGGGAGCCAGGGCGAAGCCGCGCGGTCCGCTGGAATGGCAGCAGGTGATCCCTTTGTCGTACTGCTTGCGGCCTTCCAGGGCCGTGTAATAGCACCAATCGGCTCCGTTCAGGTGCTGCGCGGCCGCCAGATGGTTGTAGAATGAGCGGTCCAGTTCATCCCCGAACCGCGCCTCGCCGGTCAGGCGCAGCAGTTGCCAGTTCAGTTGGATCCAAGTGGTGGTGACACAGGTTTCACCGATGTGCGAGGCGACATCATTGGGCAGCACGTGGTCCGCCTGGAAATGCTCGCGGGAGCTGGCGCTGCCGGTCACATACAGACCGTTGTCCACCACGTCGCGCCAGGCGTTGAACACCGGTTCGAGCAGTTCGCGCCGACCCGTGGCCCGCGCCAGTTCGCACAAGCCAACCAGATTGGACATCATCTCGTAGGCCTTGGCGTTGGCGGTCTTGCGCACGGATTTTTCGCGGCGCAAGGTGGCGATGATTTGCGGCCCCTGCGGTTCATCCCACGATTTGACGAGGTAGTGGCAGAACTCTAGGTGGCGTTCTTCCCCGGTCAGCCGGTACAGTAGCACCATCGGTTCCAGCACGCTGGTGGCGGCCATGCCCACGTGCGTGCCCGCCGCCAGGATGCTTCTTTTGGCCGGGAAAGTTCGCGCCAGCAGATCGCCGATTTTTTGGCTGGCTGTCAGCGCTGCCGGATGGCCGGTGTACTGGTGATAGGTCAGCAGCCCCAGCAGGTTGTACTTGTGCGACCAGACATCCCAGTCCGCTCCGGCGTACAGGCCAAAACGTTTCTCCGGCACGTAAGTGCCGAGGTACCCATCCGGTTCCTGGGCCGCGATCAGTGCCCGGGCCACCTGGTCCAGCTTGGCCCGCAGGGTGGGATCCCCGTTGTTGGCCCACGCCAGGGTGGCGGCATGCAGCCACTTGCCGGCGTGCTCTCCGATCCAGGGATGGGTGCCGGGCTTTTTTTGAAACCCGGCCAGCAACGGCGCTGTATCGACCGTCAATAATCGGTTCTGCGCGTTGATGTCCACGCGATGGCCCAGCCATCCTCCCAGGCGCACCTGATCTAGGGGGGCTGGTTCCACTACGTCGGGCAGTTTGGCGGCGACCCGGTAGGGCACCTGGTTGGCCGCGCCCAGGCAGGTTTGGTGAAGCCCCAGGCAGAGGCCAAGGGTCAGGAGCAGGGGATGTTTCGTGTTCATAAAGGCACCGGGCTGACCGAGGCGCGCACCAGCAACCGCATGGGCAACAGCACGCCGGACGGTGCGGGTTGGCCGGGGGCGCGCAGTTGAGCGAATAAAAGCTCCACCGCCCGGCGGCCCATTTCCTCGGTCGCTTGGGAGACAGTGGTGAGGGGGGTGGCCAGGTGGGCGGCGTAGGGATTGTCATCAAAGGCCACCACCGAAATATCCCCGGGAATGTGCCGCCCCGCCTGGGCAATGGCCTGGATGGCCCCCAGGGCCAGCAGGTTGCTGAAGGCCAAAATGGCGGTGACTTCGGGCTCGGTGTTCAGCAGGTGTTCTGTTTCCCGGTTTCCGCTGGCCTCCCCGAAGCTGTCCCCAACCAGCACCTCACGGGTGCCCGGAAGCCCCTCCAAGGCGCTGCGGAAGCCGCGCAGGCGCTCCTCGTTGGGGGTGGTGTGACGCAGCCCTTGCAGACAGGCAATGCAGCGATGTCCCTGGGCCACCAAATGAGCAGTGGCTTGCCGGGCACCCTCAAAGTTATCCGAGCCGACGAAGGGCAGGGGGCTGGGTTGAAAATAGCGATCCACCAGCACCATGGGCAATCCGCTGCGGGCGGCCGTTTCCAGATGGCCGGCGGTCAATCCCACCGGGCAGACAATGAGCCCCTCCACCCGTCGGCTCTGGAGCAGTGCCAGCGCCTCCTGCTCCAGTTCCACACTTTCCTGGCTGTCGCACAAAAACACCGAGTACCCGTGCGCGCGCGTGTCCAGAGTGATCTGCCGGGCGATGGTGGCGAAAAATGGATTGGAGATGTCCGGGATGATCAACCCAAGGGTTTGGGTTTTGCTCAAGCGCAGTCCGCGCGCGACCTGATTGGGGACGAAATTATGGGCCTCAGCCAGTTTTTTGACGTTGGCCTCCGTGGCGGGGCTGATGCGGTACCGGCGAGCCTGGCCGGTCAGGATGCGGGAGACGGTGGTCTCCGAGACGCCGATCTGGGCGGCGATTTGGCGGAGCGTGGTGGTGTGCGGCTCGCTCATGAATGGATCAACTGCGATTTCAAGGATTGGCAGGCATCGCGCAATCGTTTGCGCAAATTTACTGATCCCACCCGATTCGTCAAGCTCTGAAACGGGGTTTGCCGACCTGGTCGACGTTTGGGTTGGTCTGCTTTTTCACCCATGGTTAGGGGCCAACGCTTATTGGC
>CAIYYI010000158.1 GCA_903930345.1 uncultured Verrucomicrobiota bacterium | reverse complement strand
TCGAGACCATACTGCGCCACGCAGCCCAGATGCTGATCGCCGCAGAGGTGAAAGGCGAAGCAGCGGCGCATCAGATCCACCGCGCGTTGCCGTCCAGCTTGCGGCCAGCCGTTGGAATCGAGATCGGCCAGCAGACGGTTGCCCTGCGAAATGTGCGTCGCGTAACTGAAGATGGTCTGTGACAGCACTACCTTGAAGTCGGTGCCCGTCCAGTCCTCCCCCCACGTCTTGAGGAATTTCTCCTGCCGATCGCCGAGCAAATTCAGCCCGGGCAAATCAAGCGTTTTGGGATCGCATTCCGCGTTGGTCACCCAGTCAGGGCGCGGCGCGAACTTCGGCTTGAGCTGCAGCGGGCCGTTGGGGCCGGTTTTGAACTTGCGATCCTCGATGATGGCAAAGCTCACTCCGCCCCAATTCAAAGCGGTGAAATAGACTCCGATGCCGCGCTCGATGGGCGCGGGGTCAACCGGGTCGGGCAGATGCCACGTCTGCGCCCGCTCGACGGCCCTCACATACTCCACCGGCATGAAGTAGCCGCCGTCGTCGCCGGCGGAGTTCGTGGACACCTTGCCGCCCGCGCCCCAGAGGTTGGCCTGGCCGATGTCATGATCGTCCGGAATGCTGATCATCGGACGGTCCTTGATGATTTCGCCGAACTGCCGCCCAAAGAGCAGCCAGGCACCTAGGTGGTCCGTATGGTCGTAAACCTGATCGCCCGAAAAGAAGAGCAGGTCGGGATCCTGTGCCTTGAGGTTGGCGATGAGATCGGGCTTGAGGCGGCGGTCCTGGCTGGAGTTGCCGGTGAATCCCGCCACGACCAATTCGCGTTTGCCGATGGGATTGGCGCGGATGGCGCCCTCGTAAGCCGCCACATCATTGAGCGCGGTCACACGATAGGGCACCGTTCGGCTATCGTCCCATTTTTCCACGCGGAAATGCGCGGTCCAGGTCTTGTCCTGGCGATAGTTCTTGTAGTCCTCCTCCGTGACGCGGGTGGTGGCGATGGTTTTCCAGGCGTCCCCGGCCTTGATCGCAAGTGTCGCCTCTCGGCTCTCGCCGTCTTGGAGCGGATACAGTTGAGCCGTCAACTTCAGCACGCCCTGGTTCACGGTGTAGTAGGCGAAGCAGATGGCGTTCTGGCGTGCCACTACGGGAATTTCGGGTTGGTTCTGGCGCTGCGCCTGCGGGCGTTGGGCAGGAGCGCTGTGTGCTGGCATGACAAAAGCGAACGCCGCGACCAAAATGCATGAGGCAATTTCTTTTAATCGTTTCATAATTCAGAGATAAACATAGGTTTGCGTGTTTTTCGCTGGCACTTCAGAGGGCCACTTTTGGCTACATTATTCTGCACTTGCATAGGCAATTACCTTCGAATAACAACCAGCCAATCCTTGCTGGCATCGGCGGGCGGGGCGCCGAGAGCTGCCTGACCGCCGGCGCTCACGGACTTGACGGAGCCATCCTGCAACGCACCGCCCGAGCGGGGATTGAACCACTTCACGATTAAGCGGCCGGTCGCCCCGCTCAGGTCCAGTTCGGTCGTGCCGCCTTTGGGCAAATAGACCAGATACAGTTCACCCGGCTTGGCCAGGCAGTATTTCGAGTTGTCGTTCTTCTCGTTGCCGATCAACACGTCGGCGTTTCTCATTTCCCAGAACGGAATCTTGTTCTCGCGGAAGAACTCCAGCGCGATGAGGCAATAACCCCAGCTCTGGTCCCGGCTGCGAAAATCCTCGCAGACGAGGTCGTTCTGCGGAAGTTGGTAGCCGAAGTAGTATTCCACGCCCGCACCTCCCGCCATGAGATTGCCCCAAAGCGTGGCCTGGCGGATGTCATCGGTCGTCTGCACGGCCTTGCCGTCCTTCTTCTTGCCGTTGTAACCCGCGTAACCGAGATCCGGTGGCACACCGGTGTCGGCGCCGCCCTGTTCGTCGTTGGCCACCACCCACGGCTTGCCAGCTTTGTCCGATTCTGCGATCCACTTGAGCGTGCGCTGGTGGGTCTGGTTCCAGCCGTTCTGCAACGACGCTCCGGTGAGCAGCGACTGGTCGCCGACCAGGGGCGTATAAACCTTGTCCTGCTGGTTCGGGAAGGTGTGGATGACGATGTGGTGCCGGTAAGGATCGGTGTCGTGGAGGAACTTCACCATGTCGCGAATCTCCTCCGGGCTCTGCGTGTTCTCCTCCCCGATGTTCCAGTTCAACGCCAGTTCGTGCGCAAACCGCGCGATGAGTTCGCGGCAATATAATTTGCGTTCCGGACCAAGCTTGCCGCCGTCGAGCGACTCGGGCACAATTTTGTCCGCGGATTTATCACCGACCCGATTGTCGTCGATTTCGTTCTCCTGAAGTTTGAAATGGAGATGGAGTCCTTTTGACGTGGCGTGGTCAAAAACGATGCCCCACTGATCGAGTTTGGAACAATCCCAGTGGAACTTGTCACCCCGCGCAACGAAGGGCCAAACATTGTCGCCATCGCCGCCCACGTTGTAAGGCAGGAAGCTGAACGAATTCGCGCCTTTGCCGGCGAGATAATTCAACGCGCCGATGAGTCCCTTGCCCTTGCCGCCTTTCCACATCGGATCGCCCGCCTTCCAGTCAGCCACATGTGGAGCGTAGTGGTGGAGAGATTGGGTGGGCGCTGCTTCGCCGGTGCGAGCCTGCCGTTTGCGGCCAGACTCGGTGCCGTCGAAGTCGGCGTAGGCGAGCAGGGTTTCTGGCGCATCCGCACCGGCTTTGAGAAAATACTCTTTCGACCCGGCGAACTGAAGGTGATGCTTGCCCACGTATTGCAGGCGGCCCTTGGCCCGGAAGTCGCGTCCGGTCTTGTCCGTTGGGGCGATGGTGAAGGTGCCGGTCTGTCCGTCGAATGGTTTCATGGCTTCGCCCTTCGCGTTGCTGACAGCGACATGCTTGCCCTTCACGAACGACACGGCGTAAGTCCATTGGCCAGGCTTGTCGGGCGAAAGATGCGCGCGCCATTTCGTGCCAGCTTCGGCGGAGGTGCTCGCGGCATTGCCGTCGGCGGCGAAGTAACCGGGCACCATGTATTTTGGCGCACCCGACTCGTGGGTGAAGGTGATACTCATGGCGCAATCCGTGAAGGGATTGGGTTCATTGTCACGCTCGTGCGCAAACGGTCCGTCGAGCGTGAGCGTCACTTTGTGCCACTGCTTGAGTTCGCCAGAAACTTCCACGGTGCCATGGCCGTTGGCCGGGCGAGGTTGAGCCATTGCCTCCGCAACCGGCCCTGCGTGACCGGAAATCCATGCGATGAGAAAGCCAATCCATAGCCTTGGAAAAATGCGCGCTTGTTTCTTTGTGCTTTTCATAAAATGTGTGTGGGCATCTTGCCGATCCCATCTTTGTCTGTCCATATTGATATGCGTACCATGCTTGTGTTTTCGGGCGCCAGGCTGGGCCCACTGTTGGCGTAAGCTTCTTTCCGTGCCGAAACGTTTGATCTTGGTTTCCTGAATGGCGCCGGGTTTCCAATCGCAGGCCATCTGCGCGTCAGCGGCCACGTCCTCGGTTTGTTTCGGGATGTCCACCATTCCGGCGCGGTTGTGGAGCACGGGTTGGACGTATTGGCGAGTGTGGTTTCAGCGGAGTGGTCTTTCCAATGTCTTATGGCTGTGCTTTCGGAACGATTCCGGCCCTTTTTTTAAGGGGGTTGACGTTTGGTGTCAGCGGGCGGTCAAAACCAGCCAGGGATGGGCAGATGAAAACCGGCCATTTTGAGAGTGGGATTGCGCAGTCGGCGGCGAAAGCCGCATGGATGCGCAATGAACCAACTCAATGTGAGCCTGCAACATTCTATCACAACGCTGGCGGCCAAAGGCTGGTCGGCGCGCAAGATTGCCCGCGAGCTGGGCGTGCACCGCGAGACCGTGGGCCGCTATTTGCAATCGGCGGCGCCGGAGTCAAAACCGGCCATTCCGCCCATCGGCTCGGCCAGCCCGTCCGATCCAAATCCAGCCATTCCACCCGTCGGCTCGGAGGCGGCGGCAGCTCCAAAACCGGCCATTGTGCCCACCGGGTCCAAGGCGGGTCGAACCAGCCAATGTGTCCCGCTGGCCGCCGTGATCGAGCACGGTTTGGTGGCGGGACTTTCGGCCCAGCGCATCTATCAGGATCTGGTCGCCGGGCACGCGTTCACCGGCGGGTATGATGCGGTGAAGCGCTTTGTGCGCCAACTGGCGCACCGGACGGAGCTGCCGTTTCGCCGGATGGAATGCGCGCCGGGCCATGAGTTGCAGGTTGATTTCGGGCAGGGTGCCTGGGTGCTGGCCGACGGGCGGCGTCGCCGGCCGCATTTGTTTCGCGCGGTGTTGAGCCATTCGCGCAAGGGCTACACCGAAGTGGTTTGGCACCAGACCTCTGAGAGCTTTATCCGGTGCTTGGAGAATGCGTTTCGGCACTTTGGCGGCGTTCCCGCCACGGTGGTGCCCGACAACCTGAAAGCGGGGGTGCTCCAGGCCGACTGGTATGATCCGCAGCTTAATCCCAAGCTGGAGGAGTTCGCCCGTCATTACGGCACGGTCATTCTGCCCACCAAGCCCGTCATGCCCCGGCATAAGGGGAAGGTGGAGTCGGGCGTGAAGTATGCCCAGAACAACGGGGTCAAGGGTCGGCGCTTTGAAAGTCTGGCGGCGCAAAACGCCCATCTCTCCGGCTGGGAAAAAAACGTGGCCGACACGCGCATTCACGGCACGATCCGGCAGCAGGTGGGCAAGCTCTTCGAAGCCGTGGAACGTCCGGCCTTGCAGCCGCTGCCGGCGGGTTTGTTCCCGGTGTTTGAGGAGGCGCTGCGCAATGTTCATCGCGATGGCTATGTGGAGTTTAAGAAGGCCTATTACTCGGTCCCGCCCGAATACGTCGGCCGCCAGGTCTGGGTGCGGCAGGAAGCCCGGTTGCTGCGCGTTTACAACCCGCGCCGGGAACAGATTGCGCTGCATGCGCTGGCCGAACCGGGAAAGTTCGCCACGGATCCGGCCCACCTGCACAGCCGCAAACGGTGCCTCATTGAGCGGGGGGCCGATTATCTGCTGGACCGCTGCCGTCTGATTGGCCCGCTGACGGGCACCTGGGCCGAAGCGATGCGCCAGGCCCGTGGCCCGCAAAGCCTGCGCGTGATGCAGGGCTTGCTGCAACTGGCCGCAAAACATCCCGCCGCCGCCCTGGAAAAAGCCGCCGGTGTCGC
>CAIYYI010000157.1 GCA_903930345.1 uncultured Verrucomicrobiota bacterium | reverse complement strand
GGTGGCCTGGGGGAATCACACGCGATGACGATGCCGAACGAAGGGATTGCCCATGCCGTTGGGGGCGATGGCAAGATAACGCCCCAGGAACTGGAGGCAGCCCGGCAGACGGTGCGGTTGTGTTCGGGGCTCAGCCGCAGCGAGCTGGCCCGGACCATTTGCGAGCACTGGGGCTGGGTGACGGCCTCGGGGGCGCACAAAGTAACGGCCTGCTTGAAGGTCCTGGAGGAGTGGGAGGACCGAGGCCTGCTGCGACTGCCCGGCAAGCGGCCGATGACCCGCTGGAATACGGATCAAGCCTCTGGGTCCGTGCTCACCGAGAGAACCAAGCCCGGAGCGCCCCTGGCTGGGGAACTATCGGGAGCCGGTTCGGTTGGGCTGGAGGTGATCACCAGCCGAGAGCGAGGGCAGTTGTGGAAGGAATATGCCGATCGCTACCATTATCTGGGCTACCGCCAACCCTGGGGATGTTTTCTGCGCTACTTCATCCAGAGCCCCGCCGGAGTGCTGGGCTGTGTCTTGATGGCGGGAGCGGCCAAAGCCATTGAGGCGCGCGATCAGTGGATCGGGTGGGACCGGCGGTGCCGCCAGCAGAATTTGCCCTGGGTGATTAACAACACGCGCCTGCTGATTTTTCCGTGGGTCCGCCTGCCTCACCTCGGCAGCCATGTGCTGGGGCAACTGGCCCGCCGGGTGCGGTCGGACTGGCACCAGCGCTGGGGCTATGAGCCGCTGCTGCTGGAAAGTTTCGTGGATCCGGAGAAGTTCCGCGGCACGTGTTACCGCGCCGCCGGTTGGCTCGCGTTGGCTCGGACCACGGGCCGGGGATTGGCGTGGGCGGGCAAGAGCTATGAGAGCACGCCCAAGCTGATTTACGTCAAAGCGTTGGCTGCGGATTTTCGGGAGCGACTCTGTCGCGGCCCTTTGCAGGGGAGGACCGAGCCGTGAGCCAACTCAGTCGTCGCCCCGGTCGAGAAGCGATCAAGGAGCAGAGGAAGGCGCGCCAGAAGGCGCAACGGGAACTGCGTCGGCAGCAAGCCGCCGAGGGACGGAGCGCTCCGGCCAGCCCGAGCCTGCCCAATCGGAAATGTCCCTATGAGGACCCGGAGCAAGAACGCGCGGCACGTTTGGATGCCGTCACGCAACAGATCAAGGTTTACCGGGCCATGCTGCCGGTGCTCTTGCAGCGGCTGAGCAAGATTGCCGATCCGCGCCAGCCGCGAAAGATCCGGCACAAGCTCTCGGTGTTGATGATCTACGGCATCCTGTGTTTTGCCTTTCAGATGAGTTCCCGGCGGGAAGCCAACCGCGAAATGACCCGGCCGATGTTTGAAGCCAATCTGCGCCGGCTCTTTCCGGAACTGGACGAACTGCCGCATCACGACACCCTGGCCCGGTTGCTGGCGCGGATCGAAGTGGACCAGATTGAACAGGCCCACCTGGACATGATCCGGCAATTGATTCGCGGCAAGAAGTTTCGGCGTTATCTGATTGGGGGTTGCTATCCCATTGCCATCGACGGCACCCAAAAGTTCACCCGCGCGCAGTGTTGGGATGTCGCCTGCCTGGAACGTAAAGTGGGCGGCAAAAAAGCCAAGGAACCGCCCGCCGAGCCGGAGAAGCAATATTACGTTTACGTGGTGGAGGCGAACCTGGCGTTCCAGAATGGCATGGTCATTCC
>CAIYYI010000156.1 GCA_903930345.1 uncultured Verrucomicrobiota bacterium | reverse complement strand
CTGCGCCAGTCGGGTTCGGAGATCGGCCATTTCGCGGGCCATCTCGCCGGGCGTGGCGCGGGCAGGGGCAGAGGTCTTTGGGCGCGGGGGGTTCAAAGGGTGGTTTTGTCTTTGGTGGCCAGGTTCAGCTCAACGACCAGGCCGGTGAGGTTGGCCAGATTACCGATGAACCGGCGGACCGGCAGCGGCAGTTCGATGATGAGCGTGGGGGTCGCCACAATCTGGTTGGCACGTGCTAGTTGGGGCTGCTGGTAAATGTCGATCACTTCCAGTTCGCAGTTGTTTTGCAGTTCCGACTCGCAGAGCTGACGGACGCGCAGGACGGCCTGGCGTGACCGGGCCGTGGCCCCGGCCAGGAATAATCGCAGGATAAATTTGTCCTCGGACCGGGCGCTCACCGATTTCGCGGCGGGCTTCGTTGCACGGCGGGCTTTGGTTTTGGTCAGGGCCTTCATTTCAGTTATTTCGCCGCTCGCAAATCCAGGCCGACGAGCAGGTGCTCGGTATCGGACAGGTTGCCAATGATGGTGCGCACCGGTTTCGGCAACTTGCGCACCACCGTGGGGATGGCCAGAATTTGGTCGCCTTTGGCCAGTTGGGGCTGCTTCAGCAAGTCGATCACGGTGATGAGGTAGTGACCTTTGAGATGAGTGTCGCACATCTGCTTCAGGTTCGCGAAGGCCGTCAGCGATTGGGGTGTCTGGCCGGTCACGTAAAGGCGCAGTTGCCAGGCTTTGACAGGCTGGCGCGGGGGTGTGGGAGCCCGCCGTTTCACGGTTTTGGCTTTCATCAATATCCCTTCCGTTGTTTGGGTTTGGTCCGTGGGCTGGCGGCCTCCTTGGCATCCGCCTGGCGGAGGCGGCCGAAAGCGGCACGCTCGGTCGTGAGCATTTGGGTGCGGGTGCCGACCTGTTCGTCAATCCGCCGCAGCTCCATGGCCTCGGTTTCGTACTCGGAGCGCAGCCCGTTGATTTGCCGTTCCAGCGCATCACGTTTGCGCTCGAGTTCGCGTTTGCGGCGGGCGGCTTCCTGCTGGCTGGCCAGAGCGGCGGCCGTTTCCAGGGCCTCCTGGGCCGCGCGGGCGGAACCGGTCAGCACGCCGCTGGCCCCGATGTACGCATCCACGACGTCTATGCCATGATCCGAGATCAGGAATTCCCGCACCTGGTTCGAGTGCGCCATGCCGCGCGCTTTGAGCACGTAGAGCACGCGGTTGCGTTCCCCATTGCCCTCGAAGTCCTGCAACAGCAGCCAGGAGTCCATCAGGGAGGACATGCCGGCCTCGCTTTGTTGCAGCACGTGGCCGCCCTGGGTGAGGCTGGTGAAGAGCGTGGTGACTTGTCCCGCCTTCAGATAATCGATCAGCCGCGTCACCATGCCCTTGCCCTCAAAGGCGGTGCCCAAATCCATCAGGCTGGTGATCGGGTCCACAATGACAACGTCGGGTTGAAAGGCGGCGATTTCCCTGAACATGGTGGCCAGGTGCATTTCCAGGCCGCAGAGGGAGGGCCGCGCCGAGTGGAACCGGAGCAGACCGCGCTTGACCAACGGCTCCAGGCGCAATCCGATGGAGTGCATGTTGCGGATGATCTGATTGGGCGATTCCTCGAACGAGAAGAACAGCGTGCGCTCCCCGCGTCGGCAGGCGGCCTGGGCAAAGTTGGCGGAGATGATGGTCTTGCCCGTGCCGGCGGTGCCGGTGAGCAGAATGCTGCTGCCGCGGAAAAACCCCCGTCCGCCCAGCATCGCGTCCAGCCGGGGGATGCCGGTGGCAATCCGGTCGGTTGACACTTTGTGATTCAGCCCCAGGGACGTGATGGGTAGCACGCTGAGGCCCTCCTGGCCGATGAGGAAGGGGAATTCATTCGTGCCGTGCAGCGCGCCGCGATACTTCACCACCCGCAGATGGCGTGTGGCAATCTGGTCATTGACCCGGTGATCCAGCAGGATGACGCAATCCGAAACGTACTCCTCCAGCCCGTGGCGGGTGAGGTGCTCGCGCCCGCGCTCGGCGGTGATCACGGCGGTCACCCCCTTTTCCTTGAGCCAGCGGAACAGCCGGCGCAGCTCCGCGCGCAGGATGGCCTCGTTGGGCAGACCGGCGAACAGCGCTTCCAGCGTGTCCAGCACCACGCGTTTGGCGCCAATCGACTCAATGGCGTGATTCAGGCGGACAAACAACCCCTCCAAATCGTAATCCCCGCTCTCCTGGACCTCGCTGCGCTCAATGTGGACGTAGTCGAGCACGATCTTTTTGCGCTGGACCAGGCCCGCCAGATCAAATCCGAGCGAGGCGACATTGGCCTTCAACTCGGCTTCGGTCTCCTCAAAGGCCATCAGCACGCCGGGCTCGCCGAACTGGGTGGCCCCGCGCACGAGAAATTCCGCCGCCAGCAGGGTCTTGCCGCAGCCCGCGCCGCCGCACACCAGCGTGGGGCGACCGCGGGGCAATCCGCCGCCGGTGATTTCATCGAGACCCTGGATGCCCGTGGGACACTTGGGCAGATCGGTCGTCGGAGGGGGGGGTGTTTTAGTGGATGGCTTCATCGTCAATCAAGGAGCGTGGTTGGCGGTTTTCAAAGTCGATTTTCGGGCCCGGTGAGCTGGGCTGCCGCAGGGAACCCAGGCTTGGATAGTGGTGCCTTTGCCCGGTGTGGACTGAATGCTGAATTGGCCTCCGACCATCTCCACCCGTTCCCGCATGCCAATCAACCCCAGGCGTTTGTTCCGCCGGGCGTGCAGCACTTTTTCAACATCAAAGGATTTGCCGTTGTCGGTGATTTCCAGGCGCACCTGGTTCGCCTGCTTCAGGAGGCTCATTTTCACCTGGGTGGCCTGGGAGTGCAGGGCCACATTGGTGAGGGCTGACTGGACGACCCGGTAGAGCACGGTGCGTTTGTCACCATTCAGTTTATCCACGTCCGCAGAGACCTCGAACTTGACATGGATGCCCGTCTGCTTCGCGAAGTCTTTCAGGAGGGACTCAATGGTGACACTCAATCCCAGGTCATCCAAAAGCGGTGGGCGCAACTCCCGGGCGAAACGATGCACAATGTCCACCGCCTTCTCCACCAATGATTGCGTCCGGGCAATCTTCGTCTTGAAACCATTGGGGTTGGACTCGGCCTCCTGGACCAGGTTCTCCAGGTGGACGTTGATGCCCACCAGCGTCTGGGTGACATCATCATGCAACTCCCGGCTGATGCGTTTTCGCTCGGCCTCCTGCGCCTGGAGGATGGTGTGGGACAGTTGCCGCAACTGCTCCTGCATGTGCCGCGACTCCTGCAGCAACTGGATCTGGCGTTGCTCACTTTCCCTGAGCACGGCCTCCGCCGCCTGGCGCTGGAGAATCTCCCGGCTCAACTCCTGGTTGATGGCCGCCAGCGCTTTCAGGCGCTGTTGCGCCTCCTCAGCCCGTTTGAGGGCGGTAATATCCGAGACCGCCATCCGGCACAAGGGGTGGCCGCCTCCTGGGTCAGCGGTGGCGGCGGCCTGGAGGTCCACCCAAAAGGCATCGCCCATTTTGTCCAGGATGGACACCTCGCAAACCTGTTTGCCGGGGCTGGCAAACACTTTGTCAAGGAAAGCCAGAAAGGTTGGCCGACTCGCCAGCACCACAAAACGTTGCAGGGGCCGCTGCAGGAGGTGCGAACGTTCCACGCCGAGAAAGGCCGCCCCGGTCAGGTTTACCTCGAGAATCAGGCCGGCCTTATCCAGGGAGAAGAAGCCGACCGGAGCAAAATCATAGAGGTCGGTGAACTTGGTCAAGGCCGATTCAGCCGCATCACGGGCGGATTGAAGATCCGCATTCTGCATCTCCAATTCAACCTGGTGGACCTGCAATTCGTGGAGCAGGCGCTGGGCGTCGGCCTCCGGCCTCTGATCCTCCCCCTTGGGTTGTGGTTTGCACCGCTGCTTTTTCAGGTGGGCTTCGGCGCGACGGCAAAGTTCCGCCATCATGGGAAGAGCTTTTCGCTTGGTGCTGATGGCGCGCAGTTCGGCCACTGCGGCAGTGATTGGGCTGGGTAGTTTCTTAAGCATGGCGACGTTGTTTTTGGGCGTTGTCAGCGTTCATGAGACAAACATCACTTCCTTTTTCAAAGTTGCATTCCCCCTGCGGCATCAAAACCAGGGATGCCGGAAGATGAAGGTGAAAGGTGCTTCCAACCCCCACCTCGGACGTCACGGAAATCGCACCACCATGCTGCGCCACGATGGTTTGGCAAATGGAGAGCCCCAATCCCATGCCTTTTTGAGTTCCCCGCTGCTTCGTCGAGAAATAGGGGTCGAAAATCTTTGGCAGCGCCACTTTGCTGATGCCGGTGCCCCGGTCGGTGATGTTCACGCGAACGTAATTCCCCGGCGGGAGCGTGGGAATCTCATCAGCCTGGAGCACCACGTTCTCCGCCTGAACCGAGATCACCCCTCCCTGAATCATCGCCTCCCGCGCATTCAGAATCAGATTCTGGATGACTTGCCCAATCTGGATGGCATCCACCTCCGCCAGCCAGAGGTCTTCAGCCATTGAGAAACCGCACTGTACCCTGGTCCCGCTCAGGACTGGGTGAACCGAATCCAGGATCAGACCAGCAAGGGGAGTTGGCTTTCGAATGGAGGTAGAACCTTTGGCGACGGTGGTGAGCTGTTGGACCAGAGCTTGGGATGTCAAAGCAGCCTTCTTCGCCTGGCCCATAAGATGGTCCAACTCCTCATCAGGTGGAAGGAGCGACTGGGCCAGTTCGATGTTGAGGAGCATCACGGTGAGCAGGTTGTTGAAATCATGGGCAATGCCTTCCGAGAGAATCCTGGTCAGCTCCAGTTTGCTCAGCATGAGACGATCTTCCTCAGCCTGTTTGTGCATGGTGATGTCGGTCAGCACCGCCCGGCAATTCTGGTCTGACTCCGCCGCCACCGCCTCAAGCCGTGCCTCCATCGGGTGCTCGGCATCCGGGCCCAACCGAATTTCGCAGGACTCCCGGACCCCGCTTTTGAAGACCCGGGTGAGAAAGGCGTTGAAAACGGGCAGGTCGGTCGTTTGAAGGGAAAGCCCAAATCTCCGGTTGATCAACTTGGACCGATCAACTCCCAGCATCCTGGTACTGGCCAGGTTGGCCTCGCAAATGACGCCATCGCGATCAAGGGTGAGGTAGCCCACCGGGGCGAAATCATACAAATCGGTGTATTTTTCCAATCCGGCCTCGGATTCGTCCCAGGCTTTCTTGAGTTCCTCGTTTTGCATCTCCAGTTCAATCTGGTGGACTTCCAATTCGTGGACAAGGCGCTGCCTGCCGATCTCAGTCTGGGCGGCACCCGTTTGCGGGTGCCGCCCGCTTAGGCGGGCTTCAGCGCGGCAGCGCAGTTCAGAGGCCGTGGGAGAGAGAAGATTATGTTTATGCACGGATTTGTTTTCCCCGGAGGTCATTTGACATCCGATATTCGCCGTTGCTTCGCGGCTTGTCCTGCGACCTGCTTTTCCAATCCGGCCTGTTCTGCGCGTAATTTAGCCTCCAGCGTTTTGGCCTCGGTGATGTTCGCAAAGGTGATCACGACCCCGTCAATTCGGTCGTCCAGCGTGCGG
This sequence comes from uncultured Verrucomicrobiota bacterium, assembly GCA_903930345.1. Lineage (GTDB taxonomy): Bacteria > Verrucomicrobiota > Verrucomicrobiia > Limisphaerales > CAIYYI01 > CAIYYI01. The sequence goes on along the minus strand of CAIYYI010000156.1, from coordinate 9,536 downwards.
TAGGGCATGATCCGGACGGTAAACCAGCGTCCGTCGCGCGCCCCGATCGATTTTTCCGACGAGACTAGGGTTCGCAATACCTCCCGCGCATCCATGGCCAGTTCCGGGCAGCTCAGTTCCGAGGCCAGATCGGTGATGGGCCGGCCGACGTCCGCCGGGATGAGTTTGATGATTTTGGTCGCTTGCGGGGTGAACCGCCGGACGTGGAGTTCGTTGTCGAGAAACAGGGTGGCGATATCCGTGCTGTCGAGCAGGTTCCTCATGTCGTTGCTGGCCCGCGACAGCTCGTTCACCTTGGCTTGCAATTCAGCGTTGAGCGTTTGCAGCTCCTCGTTCATGGACTGCATCTCCTCCTTCGAGGTGGTGAGTTCCTCGTTGGTAGACTGCAATTCCTCATTGGTGGATTGCAGCTCTTCGTTGGCGGACCGGAGTTCCTCCTGGGAAGTCTGCCGCTCTTCCAGGGTGGCCCGCGCCTCGGCGCGGATCTGCAACAGCTCCCGCTCCAGCTCCGTCACCCGGATGTTCCGGGGGGAGGACTTCAGCGGGTGCTCCGCCGCTTTGGCAGCCACAGGCATGGCCACCTCGTTGAAAACGATCATCACCAACCCGTGCAACGGCCCCGGGGCATCCAGTTGCTGGACCGTGACATCCACGCATTGCTGCCCGCCGTTGGTGCCGACCCTGAGGCCGTGGAGCACCACGCTTTCCCTTTGCCGCAACGCTTTTTGGAAAGCATCGGACAGCTCGTACCGCAGCCCTTCCCGGGCCATGGCAAAGAGGTTCCAGTTGGCTTTGCCGACGGCCGGTTCCAGGTATTTCCCGGTTCGGCCGCTGATGTAGAAGATGTCCCCCTGGTCATTCGCCAGCACGGCCGGCGGCGCATAACGAAGCAGAATCATCTGTTCGGCCAGGGATTGGAGGCTGACCGATGGTTTGGGGACCGGATGCGCCTCCGGGCTGGCGGGCGGACTGGCGCCAAACGAGCTGGGGAGTTCCACCAATTCCGGACGCAGAACGGGCTCCGAGCGCCGGAATATTCTGGATTTTCCACTGAGTGGGACGAACAGTTCGGGATGGCCGCCAATCGCCTCCGCGCTGCCGAGAAACAACAGGCCGCCCGGACTGAGGCTGTAATGGAAGAGCGGCACGAGTTTCTTCTGCGCCTCCGAGTTCAGATAAATGAGCAGATTGCGGCAACACAGGATGTCCAGCTTGGTGAAAGGGGGATCCATGATGAGATTTTGCGGGGCAAAGATCACCATCTCACGAATCTCCTTACGCACCCGGTGGCCGCGCTCCTCTTTGACAAAGAACCGGCTCAGCCTCTCCGGCGAGACGTCGTCGGCGAGGTTGCCCGGAAAGATGCCCTGGCGGGCCTTGTTGATCGCGTCCCGGTTCAGATCGGTGGCGAAAATCTGCAGGCCGAAATTCCCCTTGGGCTGGGCCTGCTCCATGGCCTCCCTGAACACGATGGCCAGGGAATAGGCCTCCTCCCCGGTGGAACAGCCGGGCACCCACGCCCGCAGCGTGTGGCCGGGCAGGCGGCTGCCGAGCAGCGCCGGAATGGCCTGGGTACGCAACAGCTCCCAGGCCGCCGGATCGCGAAAGAAGTTGGTCACCCCGATCAGCAGCTCCTTGAAGAGCAGATCCAACTCCTGCGGATTCTCCTGCAGGTAGTGGATGTAGCCAGCCAACTTGCTGATCTTATGAATGGCCATGCGACGCTCAATGCGGCGGTAGAGGGTATTGCTTTTGTAGAGCGAAAAATCGTGCCCGGAGTGGGCGCGCAGCAGGAGGACCGCCTTTTCCAAGGCGTTCCGCGTCCTGTCTTCCACGGCCAGTATGATCGGGGCGAGGATCGGAGTGCGGTGCAGGTGGTCGAGGATCTTGCCCGGCAATTCCGCCACCGGGGCAACCACGTCGGCCAGCCCGGCGTCCACCGCGCTGCGGGGGCATGCTGTCGAATTTGGCGGTCGCCGGCTCCTGCACCAGCACCACCCCGGCGTGCTCTTTTATGGCCCGTAGCCCCAGGGTGCCGTCGGAACCCATGCCGGACAGAATCACGCCGATGCTGTGCTCCTTCTGGTCCTGCGCCAGGGCGTGGAGGAAAAAATCAATCGGCAGCCGGAGTCCCCGGGGAGCCGCCGGCTCCAGCAGATGCAGAACGCCGTGCAGGATGGACATGTCTTTGTTGGGCGGGATCACATAGACGCAGTCCGGCTGCACCCGGGTGCGATCTTTGACCTGGATGACCTTCATGGCGGTGGCGCGCTGGAGCAGCTCGGGCATGATCCCCTTGCGGGTCGGGTCCAGGTGCTGGACAATCACGTACGCCAGGCCGCTGCCCTCCGGCACGTGTCCCAGAAACTGTTCCAACGCCTCCAGCCCCCCGGCCGAGGCGCCGATGCCCACGATGGGGAAAGACCCATGCTGGGGCGTCCTGCGAGTTTCCAAGGGGGAAAGTATGACTGGCTTCTTGCCTGGGCGCGGCGGCGAAGGTTTCTTTTTCATACGCTCCCTCCCCGCGTTTGCCCACGGCTGGCACCGACCAGTTCCATCAATTTGGGAGCGATCTCGCCCAGGGGCAGGATGAAATCAACATCACCGGTCTTGATCGAAGTCTCCGGCATGCTGAAATCCTGCGAGGTGGGCCGGTCTTGGGCGATGACCGTGCCACCCTTGTCCTTGATGATTTGAACCCCGAAGGAGCCGTCACCATCCCCCCCCGTGAGGACCACCGCAATGGCATTCTTCTGGTAAATCCCGGCCACGGAAGAAAACAGGGGCTCTGCGGACGGACGGGCATAATGAATCTTTTCCGAGGCTGAGGAGGAAAGCTCAAGGCGACCGCCTTCCACCACATAAAGATGGTGGTTGGGAGGAGCGATAAAAACGCTCGCCGGACATAGAATATCACCTGTTTCGGCCTGCTTGACTTTCAAACCGGTTCGATTTCTTAAAATCTCGGCCAGAACACTCTTGTGGTCGGGAGACAGATGCATCACGACGGCAATGGCGGCGGGGAAATCCGCCGGCAACCCGCCCAGAATAACGGATAAAGCCTTCAGGCCGCCGACCGAGGTCGCCATGGCGATGACCGGGAACACCGCACCGGCCGACGTGCCGACGTCCTTCAGACGTGTGGGCGGGACAGACGGTACAGGGGGGCGTTTTGGTGGAGGAGTCATTAAGGGTAGTCTGCCTGATTGGTTCAGGGGCGTCAACAGCTTAGCCGGTTGCATAGGGCATCCCAGTTGCCCTTTGGGGGCATGCGCACCGGACTTCTGGCACGAAAATTCGAATTCATTTACAAGAGTCTAGGCTGAAGGCATTTCCTGAACAATGGGGTGTTCACCCCATGGCGGATGCGTTGGTGGAAGGGGCGGCGGTAGGGTTATACCCCATAGCAGCCGGACTGCCTGTGGGTCAGGGTGCTGCGGCGACCACGATGGCTTTCGTTCGCCGAAGGAAAACCGCATGAAACTGCAACAATGGATGGTCCGTACCGGATGCCTGGCGCTGATATGCGCCCTGCTGGGAGGGGCCAGCCTGATGGCCCGTGAACTTTTCAAGGATACCGAGTTGCGCGGCGAATTGGTCAAGGTGCAATTTGGCCAAAGATCGTTCAAACTGAAGCGTGACGGTGCCCATTCCATTAAAAAACTTTACTGGAATAGCCGGACCGTATTCAGGTTCCCGGAAAGATTGGCGAGTTGGAAGGATATGAGGACCAATGTTCAAGTGCGCGTGTATTTCACGAAGGATGTGTTTATCTCATCGGGGTGTTACAAGGACATCGTCAACAAAGTGGTGATCCATCCTACCAGCGACCCCGATTCGCCAGAGTACAACAAGTAGACGGCGGTTCGCCACCTCGGGGAGTGTGCCTGGCCCAATGTCCGTTGCCATGGCCATGGACAAAGCGGGAAGGTCAACGGTAAGGCAGGCAATTGAAAACGCAGCACATCATTCAAACCGTGTCCCGGCGCGTGCGCCAGGGGTTCTCCTCGCGCAAGCATCCTTTGCCTGCCGCAATCGAGCCACCGTTGCGCGCGGAGCTGTTCAGTCTGGAACAGTTGGCGCGTCATGCCAAAGTCCTGGCCGGACAGCATCAGGTCGTTTATCGGCGGGGCTCGCACGGGCTGCTGGCCCGGTTGGACCAAAACGAGGAGATTCTCAGAGAGTACAACCGGACGACCTATGCCGCCGACCAGACCCGGCGGGTCACGCACGCCGCCGAATGGCTGCTCGATAACTTCTACCTGATTGAAGAGCAGATTCAAATGGCCCGCCGACATCTGCCCCAGGGTTACAGCCGGGAGCTGCCCCGCCTCCGAAATGGGCCTTCCGCCGGCCTTCCCCGGGTGTATGACATTGTTCTGGAATTGATTTCCCATGTGGACGCGCAGATTGATGCCGAGCCCTTGCGCGCCTTTGTCGAGGCCTATCAGACGGTGTCTTCCCTGAAGCTGGGCGAGCTGTGGGCGGTGCCGATCATGCTGCGCCTGGCATTGATTGAGAATCTGCGCCGGGTCACCGCCCGGCTGATGATCGCCCGGCATGATCGTGACCTGGCCGATCTGTGGGTGGACCGCTTGCAGGACATGGCGGAAAGGCATCCCTCGCACATGGTTGTGGTGGTGGCGGACATGGCGAAGGCCGAACTGCCCCTTTCGAGCGCTTTTGTGGCGGAATTCTGCCAGCGGTTATCCCGCCAAAACCCCGTGGTGCACCTGGCCCGGGGCTGGCTCGAACAGCGGCTGGCCGAACAGGGGCTTTCCATTGAGCAACTGGTGCATCTGGAGAGCCAGAACCAGGCTTCGGACCAGATTTCCATCAGTCACACCATCAGCAGCCTGCGTTTCCTGAGCGCCACCGACTGGCGCGAATACGTGGAGGCCATGAGTCTGGTGGAACAGCGGTTGCGCACCGACCCTGCGGGAGTTTATCCAGCCATGGATTTTGCCACGCGGGATCGCTATCGCCATTCGGTCGAGGCGCTCGCGCGGCACAGCCGGTTTTCAGAGACCGAGGTTGCGCACCGGGCCGTGCAAATGGCGGAGTTGAGCCTGCGGGATAAGGGACGCAAGGATCGCACCGCCCATGTGGGCTATTACCTGGTCGATAAAGGACAGGCCGCCTTGGAGGGCGAGACGGCGGTGAGGTGGCCGTGGCGAACGGTGATTGAACGAAACATTCGGCGTTTTCCCATGACCGTGTATGCCGGTGGCATTCTGTCACTCACCGCCCTTGGAACCTTCGGTTTGGTGCATCGGACCGTGGCCCTGGGGGTGCATGGCTGGCTCCTGGCATTCTTCCTGCCCATCTTTCTCCTGTGCGCCAGCCAATTGGCCGTGGCGCTGCTCAATTGGCTCTCCACGCTGCTGGTGAAGCCGCACTTGCTCCCGCGCTTGGACTATTCCTCCGGCATCGCGCCCGATTGTCGCACCATGGTGGCCGTGCCCACCCTGCTGACCAGTGTCAACGGTATCTCCCATCTCCTCGAAACCATCGAAATCCACTACCTGGCGAACCGGGATACGAATGTCTATTTCGCCTTGCTGACGGATTATCGTGACGCGCCGGAGGCAACCATGCCGGAAGATGAGGCGTTGCTTCAGCGGGTGCAGGCGGGCATTGAGACGCTCAACCGGAAATACCAATCCGATCGGCCCGGCATCTTCTTCCTGCTCCACCGGCCCCGCCGATGGAATTAAGTGGAGCATCTCTGGATGGGATATGAGCGCAAGCGGGGGAAGCTGACCGAGTTCAACGCTCTGCTGCGGGGCGGGTCAAAGGACTGTTTTTCAACGTTGGTCGGCGATCTTTCGGTTTTGGCGGGCATCCGGTTTGTGATCACGCTCGATACGGACACCCAACTGCCGCGCGAGGCCGCCCGGCAACTGGTGGGGACCATCGCGCATGTGCTCAACCGCCCCCAGTTTGATCCGGTGCGCGGCATTGTCACCGAGGGCTACAGCATTTTGCAGCCGCGGGTGGGCGTGAGCCTGCCCAGCGCCGGCCGTTCCTGGTTTGTGAAGCTGTTTTCCGGGGACGTTGGCATTGATCCCTACACGCGGGCGGTTTCGGACGTTTATCAGGATCTGTTCCAGGAAGGCTCCTTCATCGGCAAGGGGATTTACGATGTGGATGCGTTTCAACAGGCGGTGGCCGGGCGCTTTCCAGAAAACGCGGTTCTCAGCCATGACCTGATCGAAGCCTGCCATGCCCGCTCCGCGCTGGTCAGCGACGTGGAGTTTTACGAGGAATATCCCGCCCGGTACAACACGGACATCAACCGGCGCCACCGCTGGATTCGCGGTGACTGGCAGATCGCCCAGTGGCTGCTGCCCCGGGTGCCGGGCCCGGATGCCCGCCGCATCGCCAATCCTCTCTCCGGCTTGTCCCAGTGGAAGATATTGGACAACCTCAGGCGCAGCCTGGTTCCTGCCGCCCTGATGCTGTTGCTGCTGGGCAACTGGCTGCTGCTGCCCGAATTGGGGGGGCTGGGACCGTTGCTCGTCCTGACGATCATCCTGCTGCCCGGGGTGTTATCCTCGGGCGTGGATGTCTTTCGCAGGCCGGAGGAACTGCCCGTGTGGGTGCATCTGCGCGGTCTCGCCGCCTCATGGGGACGCCAGCTTGGCCAGGCGTTGCTCACCTTTGTGTTCCTGCCCTACGACGCCTTTATCAGCCTGGATGCCATTGTTCGGACGCTGCTGCGGTTGTTTTTCACCCATAAACGCCTGCTGGAGTGGCAGACGGCTGGCGATTCCGAACGCTCCGCGTGCGCCGACTTGCCCGCCTTTTACCGGACCATGTGGATCGCTCCGGGCTTGGCCCTGGCGGCCGGGGGCTATCTGCTCGTGCTGCTGCCGGGTCAGTTGCCGCTGGCGGCGCCGATTCTGGGTCTTTGGCTCATCGCGCCGTGGATTGCCTGGCGGATCAGCCAGCCCATTGAGTCGCTGGTGCCGGTGTTGAGGGAGGAAAAGCGGGTGTTCCTTCGCCAGACGGCGCGCCAGACCTGGCGTTTTTTTGAAACGTTTGTGACGGCCGAGGAAAACTGGCTGCCGCCGGACAATTTTCAGGAGGAGCCGGTCCCGATCATCGCCACGCGCACTTCACCCACGAACATGGGGGTGGCGTTGCTCGCCAACCTGGCCGCCTGTGACTTTGGCTATCTGCCCGTGGGGGCGCTGATGGAGCGCACGCAAAATGCCTTCGCCTCCATGCAACGTCTCGAACGGCATCGGGGGCATTTCTACAATTGGTATGAGACGCGCACGATGAAACCCTTGCTGCCGCTCTATATTTCCAGTGTCGATAGCGGCAATCTCGCCGGGCACCTGCTGACGCTGGGCGCGGGGCTGGGTGAGTTCAAAGACCGAAAGATTCTCGACCCGGCAGTTTTCGCCGGGTTGCGTGACACCCTGGGCATCGTTCAAGAACTGGCGGGCCGGAATGCCGGGTCAACCCGGCTGGCCGCCGAATTGGAGAACGCACCGACCACATTGGGCGCAGGCTATGCGTTTCTGCAACGGATCGCGGGTGAGGCCGCCCAGTGCGCCGCCGCTGTCGGCAGCGAGGCCGGGGAGGAATTGAAATGGTGGAGCCAGGCTCTGGCGCGGAGTTGTCGCGAGCACCAGGCGGAGCTGCTGCTGCTGGCTCCGTGGCTGGCACTGGTGCCCCCCGGGAACGCCGGGGGGGATGTCGCCAACCCTGGAAAGTCAGAGGGGACCGGCCCGGCGGCAAGGCAGGCCATCGAGGAAAAGCTCGCCTGGCTCCAGCAGTTCCCCACATTGCGTGAAATATCGGAGGTGGATGATTCGGTTTGTCCCCTGATCGAGGCGGCATTGCACACCGGTTCGGGGCAATCGGTGTCCGTCCACCCGGAAGAGGGCATCCGGCTCACGGAATGGCTGCGATGCCTGCGGGAAGCCGGAGCCCAGGCCCGGCAACGCATCCTCACGCTGGAGACGTTGGTTCAGCAGGGCAACGGTTTGGCCGAGATGGACTTCACTTTCCTGTTTGATTCGGGTCGCGATTTGTTTTCCATCGGCTACAACGTCACCGAACGCCGGCTGGACGCCAGTTTTTACGACCTGCTGGCTTCCGAGGCGCGGCTGTGCAGTTTTGTGGCCATCGCCCAGGGTCAGGTGTCGCAGGACCACTGGTTTTCCCTGGGGCGGCTGCTGGTGGCCTCGCAGGGGGAACCGGTTCTGGTGTCCTGGGGTGGCTCGCTGTTTGAATACCTGATGCCGTTGTTGGTCATGCCCACCTACGACAACACCCTGCTGAACCAATCGTACCAGGGTGCCGTCGCGCAACAGATCGCCTATGGCCGGTTGCGCGGTGTGCCGTGGGGTGTCTCCGAATCGCAGTACAACCGGACCGATGTCCATTTGAACTACCAATACCGTGCCTTCGGCGTGCCGGGCCTGGGCCTGAAGCGCGGCCTGGCCGAGGATCTGGTGATTGCCCCGTATGCGGCGGCGATGGCACTGATGGTCGCGCCACGCGAAGCGTGCAAAAACCTGGAACGACTCGCCGCCGAGGGCAGGCGGGGTGCCTACGGGTTTTATGAGGCGGTGGATTACACCCACTCCCGGCTGCCGCCCGGCCAATCCAGCGTCACGATTCGGACGTTCATGGCCCATCATCAGGGAATGGGCCTGCTGGCGCTGGCCTACCTGCTGCTGGACCGCCCCATGCAACGGCGCTTCATGTCCTGCCCGATTTTCAGGGCGGCTGACTTGCTGTTGCAGGAGCGGGTGCCGAACATCGCCGCCAAGGTGCTTTCCGACGATCTGGAATTGGGGGAATCCCGCAAGCTCGTGGCCGAAGGCGAAAACGGCATGCGCGTCATCACCAATCCCTCCCAGGGTGCGCCGGAGGTGCACCTGTTGTCCAACGGACGTTACCATGTGGTGGTCAGCAGCTCGGGCGGTGGCTACAGCCGCTGGCGTGACCTGGCGGTGACCCGCTGGCGTGAGGATCCCACCCGCGACTGCTGGGGAACGTTTGTCTATCTGCGCGATGTGGAAACCGGGGAGTTCTGGTCGGCGGGGTATCAGCCCACCCTGCGGGCCATGAAGGGTTACGAAGCCATCTTCACCCAGGCGCGCGCCGAGTTCCGCCAACGCCATGTCGGCCTGGAGATCCACACGGAAATCAGCGTCTCGCCAGAGGATGACGTGGAATTGCGCCGGGTGACGCTCACCAACCACTCGCACACCAGACGACGCATCGAGCTGACCAGCTATGCCGAGGTGGTGCTCGCGTTGCCGGAGGCGGACGCAGCCCATCCCGCGTTCAGCAATCTGTTTGTGCAGACCGAATTCGTGGTGCCGCATCCCGCCCTGCTGTGTACCCGCCGCCCCCGCTCGGAAAGCGAAAAACCGCTGTGGATCCTGCACCTGATGGTGGGGCAGGGCGGCGCACAGGGGGACCTCTCCTGGGAGACGGATCGGGCCCGCTTTGTCGGGCGTGGCCGGACCCTCGCCCGGCCAGCCGCGATGCTGGAGGCGGGCGCGCTT
>CAIYYI010000155.1 GCA_903930345.1 uncultured Verrucomicrobiota bacterium | reverse complement strand
GATCTTTTCGTCATATCGAGGCCTTTTCGGCTGAAGTACACTGGAATTGCTGTATGGAACAGAATAGCCCAGGCACGGGCGGACCGATGCCCGAATTCGTGGCGCAGTTGACGGCGTCCCAAAGCGCGTTGTATGCCTTCATCGTGTCGCTCCTGGGCGGCGTGAACGATGCGAACGATGTGCTTCAGGAGACGAATATGAAGTTGTGCCGCAAGTGCGCCGAATACGACCCGGATCAGCCTTTCTTGCGTTGGGCCTATGTGTTCGCCCGCTTTGAAGTCATGGCTTGGCGGAAACGTCAGCAGCGGTCGCGTTTGGTCCTGGACGATGAATTGCTGCGGACGGTGGCGGCAGAATTGGAAGAATCCGCAAAGGAAGCGGAGCACCAGCTTAAGATTTTGGAAGACTGCATGGAGCGGTTGACTCTCCGGCAGCGCGAACTTATCGCCGCCCGTTATGGGCGGGGCGAGGCGGTGCAGGACATCGCGGTCCGGCTTTCCCGACCGGAGAATGCGATGGCCGCACTGTTTTATCGTCTTCGTAAGTTGCTGGCTGACTGTGTGCAGTCAGTTTGGAGGAAGGAGTCCCCGATCGTATGAGCGAGGAAGAATCATTTGAGCGCCTGTGTCATGCCGTGCTGGAAGGCAACGCCAGCGAGGTCGAACTCGAGCAGTTCCGTCAGCTTTTGCGCCACAGTGCGGCAGCGCGCAAAGCATACGAGCAGCAGGTGAAGATTCACGCCCTCCTGAGCTGGCAGCAGGGGCGTGCCGCCCTCCCCGCGCCGGTGGTGTTGTCTCCTGCGGATGTTCAAACCCAACCCAATGTTATCCCGTTCCCGCTGGATAGATTGATCCCCCTACGCAGGACGGCGCTCGCCATCGCTGCCGCATTGGTCATGATTATGGGGTTCGCATTTTGGTACCTTTCCAGCCATAACCATGCTGGAGTCCCGATTGTCGCCCAGAAGGGAGTGTCGGTCGAAATCCTGTCGGCTTCAGAATCGCCTTATGCGGTGGGACAGCGTGTGTCGCTGGAGAGGTTGGGAATAACCAGTGGTTCGCTGCGGTTCCGGATCTCATCGGGCGCGGTCGTTGAGATGGATGGTCCCGTTACGTTGGAATTTGTAGATTCAATGAGGCTTCGTCTGTTGCGGGGTTCGGTGACCACGGACGTGGGAACCGAAGCCAAGGGTTTTGTGGTTGAAACGGCCAGTGCCCAAGTGCTCGATCTTGGCACGCGTTTCGGCGTGACAGTTGGGGACGAGGGCAACACGGATGTCCTCGTTTTCCAGGGTGAAGTCGAAGTTTACCGGGCGGGAAGGCCGCGCACGCGAGAAAGCCGGCTGGCCAGCCTTTATGAAGGTGATGCGGTGCGCATGACTGCCCGGGATGCCAGGATTCAGCGGCTCCAAGCGTTAGCATTAAGAGGAGATCGTTTGGCGATTCGTGGCTTAAACGCCCCGGCTTCTTCGGTCATCTCGAATGTCACGGACAATATCAAGCAGGCCAATTTTTATCGCTGTTACACCATCGTGCCGGGTGGCATGACCGAGGGCGCGCCAGCTTCCCTCGTGCACCGGGGACACCGCAAACTCACCTGGCAGGCGCAGCCCGGCCAGCCCTTCCCCGCGGAATTGCAGGGGGCCGATGTCATTGGAACGTTCCAAGGTGAGGTGATCCGCCAACCATTGGCTGACATTAATCTCGATTTGGCCCGCCCCTGTGCCGTTTACGTTTTGTATGATAGCCGGGCGGAGCCGCTGGACTGGCTGCGGCGTGATTTTCAGGACACCGGACTGCGCCTGCGCAGCGGTCCGTGGCGGCCCAATCTGGTTGAGACCAAGAACCTCACACCGAATGCCGATGGAGATATTTATATCGTCCACTCCGTGTGGCGAAGGGACGTCCCTGATGCCGGGCAGGTAACCCTCGGTGCGCCAGCCCCCAAAAGCGAAGAGCAGCCCTACGCCATGTACGGCCTCGCGGTGAAAGCGCTGTAATGATTCGTCATCCCCGGCCGTGGCTGCTGGCGCGAACAAATATCTGATTTTTTTCGTCATAATATTCGCTGACCGGCTGAAAGATATTGTGAAACATCATCGCACAGCTCGCAGTGCCGGTTCTTTCCAGTCATTGGAAAACCCGGGTGAGATGACTTGCAAAGATTGGAACAATGACTAAAAAACTGCAATTGCACCACCCACTTGAATGGAAAACCATGAAACATTTTCTTAGTTACACATTTGTCTTCCTGCTGCTGTGCGTCAGCACGCAGGCGGCGGAAACCGAAAAAGTTCCCTTGGGCGTGCTGCCGCCGGATGCCTGCGGGGTGTGGTGCTGGTATTCCTGGGGTGGCTCGCCGAACCAGTGGAACGGAAAGATCACCGCCGATGAAACCTACGCTGGGCTTCGGGGTATTCCGATCGTGGTAGGCTGGGATAAGTTGGAGCCGGAGGATGGCGTCTGCAAATGGGAGTTGTTTGATGACATCATCAAAAAGGCGGCGGCGAACAATAAGTATGTTTTCACCCTGCTCTGGATCAATCCCACCGAGCCCCAGTGGCTTTACGACAAGGGCGTGCCCAAAGTGGAGATCGACACGTTCAAGACGGATCCCAATTTCGCCATCCAAGCCTATCCGCTGGACAAGAAATACAAATTCTACTCGGAACGGATCATCACCAAGCTGGCCGAGCATCTGCGCAGCTTGCCGCCGGAGTTGTTCAAACGTGTGATCTTCCATCAGGTGGTGGAAGGCTCGACCGGTGACGGCTTCTGCTACAAGGGTGAGCCCAAAGATCCCCGCTACAAAGTCACCCGAGAGGAGTGGGCGGATTACCAGAAATACTTTCGCCGGTTTACGGTTGACGCCTTTTCAAAGCCTCTGGACGGCAAGCCGCCCATGGCGCTGCTGATTCACGTCGGAGACGTGGCCGAAGGACTCAAGTATTATCCGGGCACGGTGTTAAAACAGGGCGTGCCCTCCCACGGCTACGGCAGCAACGGCGAGCGCAGCAACTACAACGGCTACAAGCCGTGGATGACGCCGGACAATCCCGCCGGGCGACCCGTTTTCTCCCGCGGGGAGGGCGAGACGATGACTCACGCCAAGTGGTTCATGCAGGACCCGCAGCAGAACATGTATTGGACCGCGCTGGGTTGTCTGCAAAACGGCCTGGATATCTGGAATCTGCCGGAGGCGGTCATTGAGGATCCTCAGTGGCGCCAGGCTCTGGATCTTTTTAATCGATACGCCGGCCAGAAATATCCGGCCAAGTCACCCGTTGCCTTCTGCGCCTTGCGCGATGAGTTGAATGCGGACGACACCGTTCGCTTTCCCGAGGAAAAATACGGAGCCGCCAAAAAGAAGAACACCGACCGGGTGCTCAAGATCTGCGCGGAATATGCCGGTCACGGTGCCGTGGTCCAGGACTTGGATAGCGCCCTTGCCGGCGGCCTCAAGAGCCGCAGCCGCACTGGCTACAACGATGTGGCCTGGGATCGCATTGATGAGGACTATTGCCGGTTCCTCTACCCCATCGCCAAACTGGAAACCAGCGTTGGCTGGTGGAATCTCGGCCCGAAGGATCAGCCTTACGGGAAATTTGCGCGGGGCTTTGAGCACAAGACCGGCAAGGACGCGCTCTACTTCGGCTTCCACAAAAACTTCCTCAAACAGGACGGCAAACCCGTCGGCCCAATGACCTTCCGGGTGGTGTGGCTCGACAATACGACCGGTGCTTGGGCCTTCTCGTATGACGCCGGCAAAGGCAACTTCAAATCCGCCAAGACCTTTACGGGGACTGGAACGAACCGTTGGCGGGAAGAGACGTTCACGATTACAGACGCGGTGATGAACCACAATGGTCCGCGCGGTGCCGATATCGCGTTGGTCAATCTGGATGACAAAGACAAGGTATTCCATCTCATCGAAGTCCAGCGCGGAGGTGCTGCCGCGCTGCCCGCCGCCGCCGGCAAGAATCAGTAAAATTAGACTAGCAAAATGAGCATGCCGCAAAAAAATAGACCTGGATCTCTTCAAGTGCCTGGTGGAAATCTTCGCCGAGCTTCATACCGGGCGTACCGACTACGCCAACCTGCGACCGAAGGCGTGGGCGCTGCGGCAGGTGGAGAAGACTATTTAGGGCGATAGGATCTCTGGATGCACACGATAAAAGTGAAAGGAGCAACCGTGAAATACACATTCAGCCTCATCGCTCTCTTGCTCGCGCCTCTGGCTGCGCTTGGAGCCGATCAATCCGGGCCGCCGCCCAACTCCTTTGGGGTGTGGTCGCGCGGGGGGGGGGGGGAGATGCGGACGTAAAAGATTTACCGTTTGTGCGGGGCGCGGCGGCTGGTGGGACTTGGGCTGAAATGGAGAAAGAACCGGGCGTATATGACTGGAGCAAAATGGATCAGGCAGTTGAGCGGGCGCAAAGGGAAAACAACTTTCTCTTTTTATCCTTTGAGGTCGGTCCGGACTCTCCGGGTTGGATTTAAGAAAAGGGAGTTCCAAGGGTGGTGACGGATG
>CAIYYI010000154.1 GCA_903930345.1 uncultured Verrucomicrobiota bacterium | reverse complement strand
GTTCCAATTTGACTGGCCGATCAGCCACCTTTGCAGCGGTCTGCTGCCCTGGCTGCAGCGTTGAGCCATTGCGCTCAAGGTAAACTGACCGCTCCACCGGCCTGAGCGCAGCGATCATTTTTTCGGCTGGCACGGAGGCGGTTGGCGCGGGCGCGGCCACCACTGGCGTCGCGGTTACGGAACCCCTCCCTGATGGCGGAGTTGGCGCGTCCACTGCGGGGGCAGCAGCGACTGCCACCACGAGGGGCGTTGTTACCGGGGCTTGTTTTGCCTCGGCTGGCGCGCTTTTCGTTGGGGCTTTCACAGCCTCGCGGCTGATGGGGAGCGGTTGGGGTGGAATGGATGGTGAGACAATTGCCCGGGGTTGGCTCACAATGGGGTGCGGGGGCGGTTGCGCCAATGCGGTGGCGGGGAGGGGGATAGGGCTGGCATTGGTCGATCCCAGTTGGGCTGGGGCAGTTTTGGCCTGGCGGGGAGGACTATCCCCGAGATCCGCAGTTGATCGCAGCGGCCCTGGCTCAGCGGGTTGGCGCACAAGGGCTTGGTCTGCTTTGATGGTGGATGGACCCGCTACCGTCGGCGTCGGCGCGAGCCCTTGGGTTTCCAACCGCTTCGCCCCCCCAGCCACTCCAACGCCGGGCTTCGGGTTAACCGCAGCCCGAGGCTCAGGAATTGAGGCCACGTAATCCGCTGCTATGTAGGCCTGTGTTTGGGCTGGGGCTTCGACTTGGACCCATTTCCCTTTTCGTCCCAGCGGTTTGACTTTGTCTCCCTGCTGGATCTGGCCCAGGACACTGTAGTTCTCGCCGGGACCGCTGCGCACGTTGAGACGATCAGCCTGTACCGTGTCGGCCTGAAGGTAGGCCGAATGGATCCACACCGAGACTGTTGCAGGCAATTGCACACGCGCCCACCGGGAGGGTTCACCAGGGCTGGCGTTGCTCTCGTAACCCAACAAGGACAGAGCCACGCCCGTGTTCAGCTCCGCCAACACCTCTCCGGCAAGGGAAGGGCTGCTCCGCAGATTGACTCGATCACCTTTGACAACGCCTGGCTGGCTGTTCGGGAGGGCGGCCTGCCCCCTGCCGACGACTGCAAAACAGACTGTGGCCAGCGTGCACATTTTGGTCGCGTGTGCGGCCACTCTTCGTCTTAAAGCACGCGTCAATGTCCGGGAGGAAGCCGGTTGCGCTCCGATTCCGGGAGGTGATTGAGCGGGTTGTATCTTCATGACGGTCTGTGGAGAGCGTGGCGGTTAAGGCGTTTTTATGACCCGGTAGAAGCGATATCCATTGGGGTCGGCCACTGGCGGGGTGACCGTCTTTGGGGGACCATTGTCGAGCCATTCGATCCAGCCGCCGTTTCCTTTCACCGCAGGTTGAATCGTCACCCAGTCCGGCAGATGGGTGCTGTACTGCACATAGTATGTCCCTCCGCCGACGGTCTGAAACTGGAGGAGCGCTGTGCTCTTGGCAAAGGGGAAGACCATGCAGTCGATCTTCACGGATGTGCCGCTAACCAGTAACGGTGGGGCAGGCTGGCTCAGACGGACCTGAAAGCTCGGAGCCGGTTTTTTTGCATCCGGCACGTAGTACTCCAATCTCAAGCGCAGCACCTGCCCAGGGGCAGTCGGATAGTTGAACTGCAGCACACCCGACCCGGCGGTTGAGCTGATAGCATTATAGATTTGCACCCCGGGGAGCAGGTTGCCCACCTGGACCGTGACCCCTGGCAGCGCCATTGAGGCGATATTCGTCACCCAAAGATCCTGGAAATATAGCCCGCTTTGACGCACCTCCAAGCTGGTGGTGTCCACTGGTCCCGCCGCCCATGGGATGTCCACCACCGAGAAAGTGACCGGGGCAGAGGTGATGGCCAGGCCGATCGCATTTGTGAAGGTGGCCACCATTGTGTACGCGCCCTTGCCGATATTGGTGATCATGGTGTCGTAAAGGGTGCTGTTGGTGGTTACGCCGGTCAGATTGCCTGTGGTGCCGCTGAACCAGACATCCCCACCGGGTGGCAAGGCATTCAGCACCTCGGCTTGCAACGGCACATCCATGCCGGGGAAGAAGATCGCCCCATTGGTGGGGGTGAGAATTGCCACTGTCGGCAGCTTCAGGATGGTCAACGTGCCTTCATTGGTTGTGACCTGGTAATTGTCCAGGCGGCCATTCGGGTCAGCTATAGCCGGTCTGATGGCAAAGGGATCCCCAGGGCCATAAACGCCTGGCGGTGTGGTGAGGGTGGCTGTGGAGGCATAGGTCGCGGTGATGGTATCTCCATTCACCAGGCCGAGCGGACTGGTGCCGGTGAAAACCGGATTGGGGAGGCCTTGATATCGCGATGCCGAGATCGCCGTGACCGTCAGCGGGGTTTTGGTGACAGTCAGGATCCCCAAATTGGTCGCCAAGTTATAATTTGGCAACAGTTCACGCGGATCGTTCCACACGGGAATGATGGGATAATTGCCCACCGGGCTGTCGTTCGTGGCGGTTGTTTCCCAGGCGACGGAAATCGGGTCGTTGTTCAGCAGCCCGGTGAGGGTCCCTTGTAGGGCGGGATTGGTGGCACCATAGGTGCGGCTGGCGTTGAGCCCGGCGGCAAGCAGATCCGTCGTCGCCATCGTTAACTTGGTGACGGACAGGATGCCCAGGTTGGTCATCAGGGTGTAGTTGGGGAGCCGCCCCATGGGATCGTTCCACACGGGGGTGATGGCGTAATTGCCCACGGGGCTGTTGGTCGTGGCGGTTGTCTCCCAGGTGTCGACGGAAATCGGATCGTTGTTTAGCAGCCCCGTGAGGGTTCCCAGCAGGGCCGGGTTGGTTTCCCCGTAGGTGCGGCTGGCGTTCAGCCCCGCCGCGAGCAGCGCCGGGGCTTTGGTGACGGTCAGGATTCCCAGGTTGGTCGCCAGGGTGTAGTTGGGCAGCCGCCCCATGGGATCGCTCCACACAGGGGTGGTGGCGTAATTGCCCACGGGGCTGTTGGTTGTGGCGGTTGTTTCCCAAGTGACGGAAATCGGGTCGTTATTCAAAAGCCCGGTGAGGGTTCCCAGCAGGGCTGGGTTGGTTTCCCCATAGGTGCGGCTCACATTCAGCCCGGCGGCGAGCAGCGCCGGAGCTTTGGTGATGGTCAGGATGCCCAGATTGGTCGCCAGGGTGTAGTTGGGCAGCCGCCCCATTGGGTCGCTCCACACGGGGGTGGTGGAATAATTGCCCACGGGGCTGTTGGTCGTGGCGGTTGTCTCCCAGGTGTCGACGGAAATCGGATCGTTGTTTAGCAGCCCCGTGAGGGTTCCCAGCAGGGCCGGGTTGGTTTCCCCGTAGGTGCGGCTGGC
>CAIYYI010000153.1 GCA_903930345.1 uncultured Verrucomicrobiota bacterium | reverse complement strand
CCACAATCCACAATCCACAATCCACAATCCACAATCCACAATCCACAATCCACAATCCGCATTCCGCATTCCGCAATCCACAATCCGCAATCCGCATTCCGCAATCAAAAGTTCCGCGTTCCGCGTTCCGCGTTCCCCCTCCCGCCCACCAGTTCCGTGATCATCGGCGTGGGCGCCTTCATGCTGCGCCCGGGGCACCAGCCCGGCAGGGCGGTCAGTTCCAGGCTCATCATCTCCTCGGCCTTCTTCTGCTTGTCGTCTTTGAATCCCATGCCCTTGAGCGACGGATCCTCCCGGAGCATCTCCCGCAATGACCCGTAACTGCACGTGAACGTGTAGGGGAACCGGCGCGCCTCCAGTTGTTCCTTGATTTGCCCTTCCAGCTTGAAGTCCTCCCGCGTGCGCTCGCACCATTGGTTGAAGGAGTCCAGCACTCCCGGCAGCCGGTACTTCACTTTGCCTCGGCCCGGCCGGGCGGCGGCCATCAGAATCAGCTCCAGCGTGTCCGCGCAATGCTCCAGGTGCCCCTGCGCCGCCTCCTCGTCCGTGCGCCCCCAGTGGTTCTTCCGGTGCCGCTCGAATTCCTCTGCTGTGTACGGTTTGCTGCGTTCGAACGGCTGCTCGGCGGTCAGCTTGCCTTTGCCCCGCAACAGCGGCTTCTCATCCGCCCCGGTCACCAGGCTGATGCGCCGCGCGAACTGGGGCGATAGCCGGTTGCGTCCCGTCTCCCAGCTCGCCACCGAGTCCTTGGATGCCCCGATCATCGCCGCAAACTCCCCCTGGGTCCGCCCGATGATCTTCCTCAGTTCCCGGATACTCTCGTTTGGTTTTGTTTTCATGCTGTTATTTTGTATTGTATCATACAACTAAAATACGCCAACCCGGCTTGTCATGCAACAAAATAGTTGCTAGCGTATCTCACGTTATGAATACAGCATCAGTGTCAGCCGGTGATTCCGCGGGCGATCTCGCCCCGGCCGCCGCCCTTCCCCCGCCCCCTGCCGGCCATCCGCCCCCGGCCTATTCCCAGGCCGCTGGCGAGTCGGCCCGGGCCTTTGAGGCCTTCCTCGCCTACGCCGAACTCGGGTCCGGCCGCCGCTACTCGGCCGTCGGCCGCAAAGTCGGGGCAGGCTTGCGGACCATTAAACGATGGGCGGTTGAGTTCGACTGGCGCGGTCGTATCAAAGCCAATGCCGCCCAGGCGGCCGAGCAATGCGCGGAATTTGAGCAAAACCTGCATCGCGAGGACCTCTTGGATTCCGCTGACCGGGCCAAAGCCTTCCGTGACCGCCAATACGCCTTGGCCGAAAACATGTTGGATGCTGCTGAGCGCTATCTCGAGAACCTCGATGTGGATGATCACGATGCGATGAATTTCGCCGATGCCTGCAAGGCCTTGGAGATTGCCTCCCGCATTGGCCAGCGGGCCGCCAGCCAATCCGCTGCGAACGACCCTCAGGACCGCACCCTCCGCGATCAGATGGCCGCCTTGCTCGACCAGGTGTACCCGGATCCCCCGACCTCAACCCCAACCATCAAACCCTAATGCAATCCTTATTTCCCCAATGCATCCCCGTTGCCAAAGCGGCCCCAAAGTCGCGGGTCCGCATTCCGCAATCCGCAATCAAAAGGGGCTCCTGCCGAGCCGTCCCCGTCTTCCGTTCCGCATTCGGAAGTGCCGTCCCCCGGTCCGCATTCGGAAGATTCGCGTTCATTCGAGTCCATTCGCGGTTAAAAAATCAGTCATTCCGAATCCGCAATCCGCAATCCACAATCCGCATTCCGCATTCGGAAGTTCCGCGTTCCGAGCTCCGCGTTCCGAGCTCCGCGTTCCACATTCGGAAGCCTTCAGCATTCAGCCTTCAGCGTTCAGCATTTTCTTCCATTTTCCCTGCGCCGCCGCAAAACAGGGTGCCAAAAGGTGCCAAAATGGGCCAAAAAGTGCCCGAAAGTGCCATCCGGCACGAACCATCCCTCAACCTCAACCTTGAAGGCTCATTGGAATAATTGAGCCATAACCACTCCCCATTCTATGTCCATCCCTAAAAAATCCAAAGCCTCGGTCTCCCCGGCGAAACTGAAACAGTTTTATCAGCTCGGTTTGGAGCAGGGTTGTCCGAAGGACCAGATCCTTAACTTCTCCAGCGCCGGGCTCATCCTTCAGGCCCGGCAGTTGGCGGCCAGCGCCGCCGCCCGCCTCTGCGATGACCCGGCTGGCCCCCACGCCATCGGCTACGGCGGCGCTCGCGGCGGCGGCAAAACCCACTGGCTCCTTTCCCAGATCGGGGCCGATGACTGCCAGCGCGCCCCGGGTCTCAAATGCCTCCTCCTCCGCAAGGTCGGCAAGTCCAACCTCGAAAACTTCGAGGATCTTCGCCAGCGCCTGTTCTGTCTCTTGCCCCACGAGTTCAACGCCTCGCGCGGCCTGCTCACCTTCGCCAATGGGTCCCGCATCATCCTCGGCCATTACCAGTGCGAAAAGGACATCGACTCCTACCTCGGCCTGGAGTATGACGTCATCGGCATCGAGGAGGCCACCCAGCTCACCCTCCGCAAATTCGAGGACATCTCCACCTGCTGCCGGTCTTCCAAAACTTTCTCACCATCAACTATCAACCATCAACTACCAACCACTCATTGGCGTCCTCGCCTCTATTCCACCACCAATCCGGGCGGCATCGGCCACCAATGGTACCTGGAAAAGTTCATTGTCCCCCGCCAGTGCGGCACCGAAACCGCCACCCGTTTCATCCCGGCCCGCGTGGATGACAACACCTTCATCAACCCCGAATACAAATCCCACCTGGCCAGCCGGACCGGCTGGCAATACAACGCCTGGTACCTGGGCCAGTGGAACTTTGCCGCCGGCCAGTTCTTCCGGTCCTTCCACCCCGAGGCGCACGTCATTGGCGATGAGTTCAGGGAAAGCAACGGCGTTGAATGGATTGCCTCCATGGACTACGGCTACACCCACCGCACCGTCGTGCTCCTGGGTTGCCTTGATTACGAGGAAAACCTGTATATTGTGGATGAGCACGCCGAACACCATTGGATTATCGAGCGCCATGCCCAGGCCATCAAGGCCATGTTCGCCCGGCACACCCGCTATTGCGACGAAGACCACCTGCGCGAAGCCCTCCTGGCCGAGTACCCGGATTACTGCACCCAACGGGATCAGCTTGCGCGTTCGGGACTGCGCCGCATGCTCTCCCGGTTCGTCGCCGGCGCGGATCTCTTCAGCAACGAGAGCAGCGGCCAATCCGTGGCCTGGCAGTACCGCAAATACGGCCTGCGCCTGCTCCCAGCCAACATGGACCGCGTCTCCGGTTGGTCCGCCGTCCTGCAGCGTTTGGGTGATCCGGCGGCGGGCATCAAGCCCACGCTCTTCATCCACAAACGATGCAAACACCTGCTCGAATCCCTCCCGTACCTCCAGCACGATCCCGACCGGCCGGGCGATGTCCTCAAAACCAACGTCAACGAGGAAGGTGCCGGAGGAGACGATGCGGCGGACGCCCTCCGCTACCTGGTCGCCACCAAATCCCGCCAGATTGTCATGCGTCGGCTCACGGGTGCCTGAAGGCCGCCCTGCCACTCAGGGGAATGGTTCCAATGAGACCCACTGCCTCACTGCTGCCCTCCCATGTTTTGGACCGGGGATCGGGCGCCTTCCGCCTGCCAGACAATGCCGGCCAGTTTCAGCAATTTTTTCGCTTTCCAATTCCCCGCCACCCTGTAGCTTGGCTGCATGAAATCCATCAGCGGCACTGTTGGAGTTGGCCTTGTCACATTAGTCACATTCTTGGGCGTTTCGGCGGCGGCGGATCTGGAGGTGCTCACCCTCGGCACCGCCCCCTCTTTGACTGCGGTCCTGGAAATTGTGGCGGATGATCAGGGTTTCTTTGCAGCGGAAGGCCTTCAGGTCGTCATCCGCGATTTCCCCTCCGGTAAAGAGGCCTTGGATGAGGTG
>CAIYYI010000152.1 GCA_903930345.1 uncultured Verrucomicrobiota bacterium | reverse complement strand
GGGCGCATCACACTTGCGCGGGTTGATTACCTTGGCTTTGTTTCTTTCGGCGTGGGGATTTGGGTGGCGGGACGTTTTTGGTTTTTCTTTCCAGGCGGGCCAGCGGGCCTAACAGCGCCCGCGCAATGGACAGGGAGACCCATTCATCGGTCAATTGCCTGAATGTTTTGAAAGTGGCCACCAAGGCGGTCACCTCCCCGACCACATCGGCACGCACAAAGCGGCAGGTGAACTTGCCGTGGTGGACGAAGTTGAGCTTGCAGTATGGCCCATGCGGTTGCGGTTTGGGGGCGGCGGTGCACTTGCAGCCGGTTTTCCCGCAGACATGGTATTGGCTGGAAAGACTCCCCGGGTGCATTGGCTCCAGGGCGAGCAGTTGCCTTTTGAGGTCCGCGATTTTCCCGTCGATTTGTTGAATAGTAAGAACTGTTTCCATGTCGGATATCCTTACTATGATATCTGATAATGTCAACGGGAATCTCATTTCCACCGCCCGGTTTGAGGCTTGGGCCGAGGGCACCCTGGCCCAGCTCGCCACGGCGCTCCAAACCCCCGACCTCACCCTCGGGCATCTGGAGGAGCTGCTCCAGGCCCAGGCCGCCCGGCTCATGCTCCCCATCCTGAGGGCCGCCGCCCAGAAACTGGCCGACCGGCAACCCTTTTGCTGCCCGCACTGCCAGACCCCGTTGCGGCTTCACGAGGCCGGCCGGGGGCGCCATCTCGACGTCGTGTTCGGCTCGATGCCGCTCACGCGCGATTACGGCTGGTGCCCCAAGTGCCGGACCTACCACGCCCCGGCCGACCAGGCCCTGGGACTCCAGGCCAAAGCCCCGGCCTCGCCGAAGGTGCAGGAGATTGCGGCCCTGCTGAGCGTGCGGGGCCCGTATCATGCAGGGGCGGAGGATGCCCGGCGCCTGAGCGGGCTGGAGTTCAGCGCCGCCTCCCTGCACCGGGAGGCCCAGCGCCAGGGCCAGCGGGCGCTCCAGTTGCGGCAGCAGGACGTGGAGCGGTCCAAAACCATGGCGGGGGTGGCGGAACTCTCGGCCCGTTCGGGCACCCAACACCTGGCCCCCTTCACGTTGATCATCCAGATGGATGCCTGGAACATCCGGGAACGGGACCACTGGGGGGAAACCCAGGCCCTGCGCAAGCAGCAGCTCGACACGCAGCGCTGGCACTGGGTTTTCACCGGCACGCTCTTCCGGCTGGATCAACGGGGGGAAACCGCCGGCCAGCGCCGGGTGATCACCCAACGGGGCTACGTGGCCACCCGCCAATCCCTGGAATCCTTCACGCACCAGATTTACACCGAGGCGCTGCTGCGGGGGCTCCTGCAGGCCCAGACCGTGCTCATCCTGGGCGATGGGGCGATCTGGATCTGGAATCTGGCCGACAGCCGGTTCCGAGGGGCCAAACAGCGGGTGGATCTGTTCCACGTCAAGGAGCACCTGCATGAGCTGGCGCGGACCCTGTACGGGGCGAACACCCCCGAGGCCCAAGCGTGGCTCAAGCCGCTGCTCCATTACCTGGACCAGCGCAAGGACGGGGCGCTGGACGTGCTGGAGCACCTGCAAGGCTTGAAAACAACCCTCCAGCAAATGACGGACACGCAAAAAGCAGACCTGGAGCGGCAGGTCGGCTACTTCACCACCCACCGGCAGCGGATGGACTACAAGGCCGGCCGCAAGCTGGGCGAACCCGTGGGCTCAGGCGTGGTGGAGTCCACCGCCCGGCAGTATCAAAGCCGGTTCAAATGCACGGGCCAGTTTTGGACCCCCGAGGGCGATGAGACGCTCTTGGCACTCGCCACCCTCAAACGCAATGAGCGCTGGCACCTGCTCTACCCGCATTCCCTGCGGGCGTCCGCCGTGGAAAACGCCAATTAAACCGACGATCAGCCAAACCCAATCCCCTTTGGCCTGCAGCCCGCCATTCCTTTGAATGGACGGTGATGCTTGCTGTTGTTTACCTCCAAAAGGTTCCTTGGGGGGAGTTCAACAATAATAGGATGCGCCCAGGCTATTTTCACCCTTCCATTTGCCATTGCCAACCTCGGCTCCCCCATCCAATATCGCGATCCTAATGAAAAACAAGCTATGGGCTATGATTTCATGTTCATGACGGTCAGAAATGCCTGGAAAAAGAAATTTCCGCTGGGGCATTCGGAGGTGCCCCCATCTGACTGTCCTGATGAGATTCCCTGGTCGGCCTTCCGGGCTTGGCTCATAGAGCGGGGAGGTCGTGAGAATGGTGGAGAGAACTCGATCTGGGTCGATTACGCAAACGAAGGTTCGATCAATTTCAGTGTGGATTCCTCCAGTGTTTACCTCGACACACATGCTCATTGGAATGACGTGCTCGCTGCCTATTTGGTGCTCAAGTCCTTGAATCGGGATGCGACCATCCTGGACTGTCAGGACGGAAGGTATCACAACGAGGCGAGCTTCCGCGCCCTGATGAAACGGCAAGACGGATGAGGACAATGCCGAACAATTGCGAGGAACCGACGGAGACCAGCCGTTCAGTCAACTTACAATTCGGGTGTCAGTGGCGGCTGCTCCCCGCAACTCACCCACGTCATTAGCATCCGAATCTCGCGCACCATGAAACGGTTCCTGATATTTGCAGCTCTCATCAGCCTCGCCCTCGTCAGCCTTGTATGGATCATCGCTTCTTCAGGGAGCGCTGCATCCGAGCATGCTTCCTTCGTTGGCTACACCAATGGCGAGGTCGGTTCGGTTGTCCAAGTATCCGGCAATGGTGCATTTGGTCAGCTTCAGTTGACGAACTGCACCAATTCCGCCCTATTCACCATCACCAATCGGCACCGGGGCACTGTTTGGCTGGATCCTTTCGTGATCGCTGGCACGGAAACAAACGCCCTGCTCGACAGGCCAGACCTCTCGCCCATTCGCCTGTCTCCGGGCCAGACCACAACCGTTCGGGTTGCGGTGATCTCTGGAAAAGGCCCATGGAGAGCACGCTTTAGCTACAATCGGGTTTTGTCCAGCGAGCCATTGCCCTACCAATTCGGGGTGTATTTGGAGGCGATTCGCGCGAACATCACCCGTGTGTTGGAGACGTTGCTTGCCTGGAACGATGTAACAATTCTTTTGGACGACGACAACACCTTCAGCATTGTGCGTGCTGCTCGGCAATCCAAACAACAACAGTGAATATCAAATGAAAAACCATGCATTATTGACACTCGCCGCCCTGCTGCTGGCGCCGCTGGCCGCCCTGCTTGCGGCGGAACCCGTACCGCGCAATGCATCTTCTTTGCCGGGAGCATCTGTCACGGGGATTCCCTGTCCCGATGCCTTGGCCGCCGCTGCGGTGAAGGTGACTAAACTCTCGGACATCTCCCGCCACGGTCTCGTCGTCGGCAATGGCGAGGTGAACGCGATTGTTTATTGCGTGGGCGACGAGCTTCGCCTGCGCATCGCGAAAAATGATTGCTGGGATTTGCGCGTTGACACCGAAAATGATCCGCCCATGGCGACCATTGACCCATCAACCGGAAAAGTTGCGAACTCGCACGGCGGGGTCGGTAGTTGGAACAAGCCCTATCCCACGGCGTTGCCTTGCGCTGAAGTTGTCCTCCGTGGCAATGGCCAGAGCGAAATCACCAGCGCCACGCTTGATCTTGCCAAAGCCGTTGCCTCGGTGAAGACGGGCGGCGAGACCGTGGCCGCGCGGGTTCTCGCGCAGGACAACGTGCTGCTCCTCCACTCGGACCGGCCGCTTTCCTTCACCGGCATTCTCGACTTCCTGAAAGACAAAGACATCGACAAATGGATCAGCAAGGCCGATCACGGCACCCAGGGTGGGTACCAATACCTCCACCAAAACATTCCTGGAGATCAGGACATGAGTGGCATGGACATTTATGTCGTCGCAGGCAAACGCGGTTCGACGCAGGCAGTGGCCGTGGTGACCTCACGCGATTCCGAAAACCCCCTGGCTGTGGCCATCGCACTCGTCTCTAAGACCCTTGCCGATGATGGTGCCGTTGCCAAACACGAAGCGGTCTGGCAGACGTTCTGGTCGAAGAGCGGCCTCCAGCTTGGCGATGCGGAGATGCAAAACTGGTGGTATCGCATGGTTTATTTCTTCCGCGTCTTCTCCCGTGCCGATGGCAACGCAATCGGCCTCGCTGCCTGCTTCGATCATCTGGCCGGCTGGCACAATTCACTCAAGCTCAACTACAATATTCAGCAGACCTATCTCGCCGCCGGGCCCATCGGTCATCCCGAATTGCTGGAGCCGTTCATTGACACACTCACACGCGATCTGCCGCGCGGCCGCTGGTTCGCCAAGACCAGCTTCGTCGGTGCGGAAGGCGCGTTTTTCTTCAGCGATAACTATCCTTTCGAACCTGACCCGGCCAAGTGCCAGACCAAATGGCGTCATCAGCAATCCTACCTGCCGTGGGGCTACACGTGGGGCATGGCCGGTCACACGGCCAGCGTCATCTGGGATTACTATAAGTACGCGCCCACCCACGCGCATCTGGAGCGTGTCTATCCGCTCATCAAAGAGTTCGGTCTCTTCTATTGTTCCATCTTGGAAAAGTGTCCGCTCGTCGATGGCAAGCGGCGCATGGGCCCGAGTTTCTTTCCGGAACTCGGTGACTTCAACCAGTTCAACGTCTGCTACGACATTCACTTTGTCACCGCCGCCTTGCAGATCGCCCGCGAAGCCGCCGTGCTAAAAGGCGAGGGGGCCTTCGTCAAGCGCCTCGATTCCAACCTCGCTCAACTGCCCACCTACGGCACGCAACTCGATCCCGACCAAGGTAACCAGACCGTGATCGAGCCGTGGCTCGGCGCGAAATTCAACGTCGGTGCCGACCGGCACGGCACCATGATCCAAGGAATATTCCCGGCAGGCATCATCAACTGGTTCTCCAGCGACGAACTCAAAGGGCTGGGCCGACGCACGATCAATCGCGTCGAGAAATCCACGACGCATGCCAACTCCAACGTCATGCTCAACCTTGCGCGCGCCCGGCTCGGCATGGGGCCCGAGGCCATCGCCAACGCGAAGCTGTGTTTCTCCGGGACCGAGGCCGGCAAATATTCGAAGGAGCAACCGAACGGCCTCTTCTATTGGAATGCGCACGGTTATTACATGACCGAACAGGTGGCCATTTCCCGCTTCGTGACTGAACTCCTGCTGCAGAGCGTGGGCGATGTGATCCGAATCTTTCCGGCTTGGCCTGCCGGCACCGATGCGCGCTTCACGGATCTGCTCGCGCAAGGCGGATTTGCGGTGTCAGCCGAGCAGGTCGGCGGAACGATCGGCAATGTCAGGGTCCGCTCCACAGTGGGCGGGAAGGCCAGGCTGCTCAGCCCGTGGCCGAATCAAAGCTTCACCGTGTTTGAGCAGCAGAGCAACTCCAACGTCCCAATCACGACGGAGGCCAACATCTGCTCCTTCTCCACGTCCATCGGAAAAACTTACCTTCTCCGCCATCGGAGACAATAATTTCAATGTGCCTTCAAGATGAGTCTAAGGCGCGCCGGGTTTTGGGCCGCTGGCGAGGCGCGAGCGAGGCGCATATCCGCAGCGATCTGTAACGAGCGAGCAACAACGCCAGCGGCCCAAAGAACAAGCGAATTAGGCTCAGCTTGAAAGCTCGTTGGAATTAACGGGTTGATGCCGCGCAAACTCCGGGTTGGATATCCGGGTGCCTTCTACCAGGTGATGAGCCGGGCCAGCCGCAGCATCTCCTCCTCGTTCAGGGCGCGGTTGAATACCGCCACGCCGCCCAGCACGCCGTTGAAATAATTGCCGAAATTGTTGCCCGTGCCGGAACGGGGCACTCCGCCGACAGTGAAGTCCCCCCCGGAGTTGCCGCCATCGTGAATCCCGAGCGGCAGGTGATAGGGATTGCCCATGTTGTAGGGCGGATTCGGGCTCGGATTCGCGCCGTCGAACCGGCCGTTGTAAAAGGAGCGGATGAACCGGCCATCGTAGGAGAGAGCCACACACATCCACTGGTTTTGCGGCACCACCGTGTCGCCCAGCGACACCTCGTAACAGTACGAATAGCCCGGTGTCGGCCCGCCGCGTTGGGAGACGTGGCCGGAGACGCGGTGGCTGACGTTGCCGGTGATCTGCGTGTTGAAGGTGATGCCCAGAAAGAGGCAATACTGACGCTGGGCGCGATACTCGTCCCAGATGCCGGCGATCGCGTTCAGGCTGGTGCTCTGGCGCTGGAGCCAGGCGACCACGGTGACCTGCGAGTTCGAGCCGTGGATGTCCAGGTCGCCGACCTGGGCGCGCGGAATGCGGAGATGCTGCGCACCGTTGAACTGCGCGGCATAGGGGCCGAACGGGGCGCCCGCCAACTGCACGCGCGCCACCGGACCATTGCTCTCCAGCAGGTGAAACCGGCTCGCACTCACATCCACGCGGTCCTGGCCGGCGGGTTCCTGGAAATCCCAAAAGGCGACCAGGTTCGGCACATTCGTGGGATGCAGCGCGGCCAGCGGGGCCGACGCGTGCCGGGTCCGGTAGAAGCGCGCCGCCAGGGCGGGTTCGATCACCTCTTCGAGGTTGAGGCTGCCGTTCTCAGCGGCGGGCAGGCTGGTGAGGAACGACCACGGCCCCGCCAGGTTGGTCGCCTGTTCGACCGCGTAATCAAGGCTTGGAACACCGGCGAAGCCAGCGTGAAAAAGGCCGTTCGGCAACCGCCCGGGCGGATTGACCAGGCTGAGGGAGGGGGTGTTGCTGGCGACCACCATGACCGTCACCGTGCCCACGGCGGTGCCGCCGCGTCCATCGCTGACGGTGTAAGTGAACTGGTCCACACCCACGAAATCCTGGGCGGGCCGGAAGCTGATGGTCGGGGGTGAATGCATGACGGTGCCACCGTTGGTGCTCGCCGGCCCGGCGGCAATGATGATGGTGGCATCACCATCCGGGTCGCCGGTGGCCCCCAGCAACCTGCCGGTGAACATCTCCAGCAGGTTGTTCTGCAACGTCGCAACGTTGGTGTTGGCGGCCTGGGGCGGACGGTTCACGGTCAGCGTTGCCACCAGGCTTGTGGTGGCGCCCGTGGCGTTGGTCACGACCACCTGATAGCCGCCCTCATCGGCCATTTGCAGGCCCGTCAGGCTGAGCACGGGGTCGTGGGGGGCCGAGAGCGGCGTGCCATTCTTGAACCACTGGCAGTCGAATGGCGGGGTGCCGAGGAGGGAGACGCTGAAGGTGGTGTTGCCGCCCAATTGGTTCGTCTGGCTGCCAGGCTGGCTGCCAGGCTGGCTGACGATGAGCGGCGGCGAGGCGTTGGTGCTGGCGGTGAAGGCGAAGTCATCTATCCCCACGGCGTGCTTGTGCCCGTCGGTGGCCTCGTTGCCGTCGCCCCAGCGCAGCCAGAGTTCCTGGTCCGGCGCCCAGTTGAGGCCGATGCTGGCGCCGAGTCCGGCATGGTTGCCGGCCGGGTCGGCCGGATTGTTGCCGTCAAAGCCCTGCCCCACTGAGGAGATGGGCACGGGCGAAATGAAGTTGAGGGCGGGCACCTCGATCCAGCCGCCCGCCGCCGTGAGGCTGCCGGCGCCGCCGTCGAACACCTGGAATTGGAACACGAGCTGGTCACCCGTCTGGGCGCTGCCGGGCACGCGCCAGAGTTCACCGGTGTAATCAAGCGAGCCGCTTTGCAGCGTGCGGCCGGAGGTGTTCCGGAAGCCGACGCCGATGAAGGAGGTGACCGCGTTGCTGGGGGCGTTGAAATTCTGGGAGCCCAGCGCGCGATCCGTGACGGCGTTCGTGCCCGCCTTGCCCAGGCTCAGCAGCAGCCCGGCCTGGGGACTGCCACCATCGGTCGCGGAGTAGGCGGTGCGCGCCGCCCCGGATTCCGCCGCCGCAAACCAGCCCGGGAGCGTGGCCCCGTTCACCCAGGCCAACCCGGTGCCGCTGGCCGCGAGTGTGTCGAAGTTCTGCTCATAGACAAAACCGCTGGCGGGCCAATTCACCAGCGCCCCGCGGATGGTCAGCAGGGCGGGAACGGACGCCGCCTGCAAGTCCGGGTTGATGACGGTGAGGCCTTGGGTGCCGGGAACGGCGTTCGCGGCCACGGTGAGGGTGACGGTGAGGGTGGTCGCATCCACGTGCTGCACGTTGCCGAGGCTCAGCGCGGCGTTGGCCGGCGCGAGCGTGATGGTGACCCCGGATTGGAAATTCGAGCCCGTCAGCGTCAGCATCTGCGTGCTTCCCTGCCCCACGGTGGCCGGCGACACCGATGAAAGCACCGGCCCCGGGGTGGTCGCATTGGTGGTCGCGGTGAACACCAGGTCATCCAGACCCATGATGGCGCGTTTGGTGGCGCCGATGGCATCGTTCCAGCGGATCCACAATTCCTGCCCGGCACCCCAGGTGAGGTCGCCGACCGTGCCCGAGAGCACGGCCCGGTTGGTGGCGTTGTTGCCGTCCAATGCACGGCTGGTGCCACCCGCCGTCAGCGTTGGCGAGGTGAAGGCCATGGCCGCAATGGGGGTCCAGCCGCTGGCGGCGGTGATGCTGCCGCTGCCGGCGGCGAACACCTGGTATTGCGGGGTCAGGGTGTCAGCTTGGTCGTTGTTGATGGTTGCGCCACTGCTCCCCGGCGTGGAGGAGGGTGAAGCGCGTGAGCGTCTCCCCGGTGTCGTTCACCAGCCGCAGACCCAGCCGGATGTCGGCTGTGCCCGTGTTGGGTGTCTGGCTCCCGAGAGCCCGGTCGGTGGAGCCCGGCGCGCCGAGACTCAGGATCATATCCTGGGCGGCGCCACTGCCGTTGGTGGCGGTGTGGGTGGTAGGGGTCGTGCCGGCGCTGTTCACCCAATACCAACCGCTCAGCGTCACGTCGTTGACCCAGGGATTGGCCGTGCCGGTGATGGCCAGGGTGTCAAAGTTTTGCGCGTAAGTGGCTCCCGGGGTGGTGTAGCTCACGCCGGCAAAGACGGGCGTTGCCAGTAACCATAACAGGCCGGCGAAACAGCCAGCCAATCCTGCGGTGTTCGTTTTCATAAAATCTGGTCGGGACCGCACGGCACACAATGTCGTGCGATGGTCATCAGAGTATCCGTTATCAAAGGTGCGGTGCACATCGTCAAAATCTCCAGCCGTCCCCTCAGGCCCGGTCCAGGCAATCCCGGACGACCCTGGACAATTCCTCAACATGATACGGTTTTTGAAGATAAACGAACCCTTTGGCCGTCGGCCTGCCCTGCCCCACCATTTCGACCGTGTAACCGCTGGAGAGGATGATCCGCAGGCTCGGTTTGTCCTGCTGGAACTTCTCCGCCAAATCCATCCCCGTCAGACCCTCCGGCATCACCATGTCGGAGAGCAGCAGGTCAATCTGCCCGGCCTGCTCCTGCCATACTTTCATCGCTTCCTGGCCGTTGCCGGCCTCCAAAACAGGATAACCCAACTGCCGCAGAACCCGCGCCGCCATCTGCCGGACGCTCCCCTCATCCTCCACCAGCAGAATTGTCTCGCGGCCCCGGATGAACCCGTCTTTCTCAGCCGGGGCCGATGATCCGGGGAGCCCTTTCGTGGTGGCCGGGAGAATGACTTTGAAGGTCGT
The DNA here is from genome assembly GCA_903930345.1 of uncultured Verrucomicrobiota bacterium. Lineage (GTDB taxonomy): Bacteria > Verrucomicrobiota > Verrucomicrobiia > Limisphaerales > CAIYYI01 > CAIYYI01. The sequence goes on along the minus strand of CAIYYI010000152.1, from coordinate 59,045 downwards.
GCCCTGGCCAACGCTGCTCTCCACCTCCACCCATCCCCGGTGTTGGGCCACGATTCCGTGGACGGTGGCCAGCCCCAGTCCGGTGCCCTTGCCCGGCTCCTTCGTCGTGAAGAACGGCTCGAAAATCCGTTTGAGCGTCGCCTCCTCCATGCCGCAGCCGGTGTCTGATACCGAGAGCTGGACATACCGTCCGGCAGGTCGTCTGGGGGGCGTGCCCTCTGGTTCCAAGCCGATCTCAAGGGTGCCCGTGGTGAAGGTGATGCGTCCACCCCGGGGCATGGCATCCCGCGCGTTCACCGCCAGGTTCATCACCACCTGCTCCAGCATCCCGGCATCTGCCTCCACATGGGGCCGGTGCGGGCTCTGGTCGAAGATGAGTCGGATGTGTTCACCCAGCAGACGTCCCAGCATCCGCAGCAGGTTGTCCACCACCTCATTCAGGTTGAGCACCTGCATTTCCAGGACCGACCGGCGGCTGAACATGAGCAGTTGCCGCGTCAGGCTGGCCGCGCGCCGCGTCTGGGTTTCCAGGTCTGTCAGCCCCTCATGGATTTCCCGCCCCTGGTTCGGGACCTCCTGCAGGAGGTCCAGGTTCATCATCATGGCGGCCAGGATGTTGTTGAAATCGTGCGCCACCCCGCCCGCCAGTTGACCCACCGCATCCATCTTCTGTACCTGTCGAAACTGCTCCTCCAACTGCTTGCGTGCCGTGATGTCCCTCGCCACCCCCACCATGGCGGTCGGCGCGCCAGTGCGGTCTCTGACCACGGAGGTCCAGAGTTCGACCGTGAATTCCGTGCCGTCTTTGCGCCGATTCACCACCTCTCCGTGCCATTCACCCCTGAGAGTGCCTTGGAAAACCGCATCCTGCTCGGGATCGGGCACGGTCTTGGCTGGCCGAAACAGTTGAGGACCCTGCCCCAGCATTTCGCTTTCCGAATACCCATAGGTGTCCAGCAGCGCCTGATTGACGAAGAGGATCCGGTTCTGGAGGTCGGTCACGGAGATGCAGTCCCGGGCCGATTTGAGCGTCTGGGCGAGCAGGAGATTCTGCTGTTCGGCCCCCTTTCGTTCCCGCACCTCGGCTTCCAGATCCGCGTTCAATTGCTCCAGCTTGGCCGTGCGCTCCTGCACCGCCGAATCGAGTTTCCGGTTGAAGGCGAAGAGGATGGCGACCACCAGGATCAGCGCCAGTAATCCAAGGCAGGCGCCGCCGGCCAACCACTTTAACCAGGTGTGGTCGGGTGCCTGTTCGGGGTTGTATAGAAAGCCCTTCAGCGAGTAGTTCGCCGGGAGCAACCCATCCTTCGCATAGGTGTCCCCAATGTGCCGCCAGCGCCCCGGGTTCATGTGCCCGATCTCCACAAATTTGTGCAGGAACAGGGGCTGCATCGCCTCCGCTTCGGCCAGCAGCGACTCCATGGACCGCTTCGGCGCGTATTTCTGCTGGATGAGCCGGGCGATTTCCTCGGGATGGTCCATGGCATGGCTCCAGCCGCGCAGGCTGGCGCTGCGAAACGCCCTCACTCGTTCGGGATGTTGGCGCAGTTCGCTCTCCGAGGTGAACAGGCAGTCCCCATAGAAATCGATCCCGTAATTGATGGGCTTCAGCATGGTCACGGCGATGCCCCGCGCCTTGAACGCATGCTCATTGGCGGTGAAATAGCCGCTGATGGCTTCCGCCCGGCCTTTCACCAGGTCTTCCATGTCGAAGGAATGGTCCACCAATTTGACCTGGTTCAGGGCCACCCCCTCCTGGATCATCATCGCCCGCAAATCCGCGTTGCTGGTGGGCCGCAGCATGACCCGGCGTCCCACCAGGTCATGGGGGGATTTGATCCCGGTCTCCGCCAGGCTGATCAGCGCGATGGGCGAATGCTGGAATATGGCCGCCAGCACCACCACCGGCTCGCCCGCCTGCCGCCGCAGCAGGAGATCGGGCATTTCCGTCCCATACTCCACCTTGCCCGTGGCCACCTCTTTGATGAAATCAACGCCCGACCGGCCTTCCAGTATTTCCACCTCCAGGCCCGCCTCGGCGTAATACCCCTTCTCCAGCGCCGCGTAAAACCCGGCAAACTGGAACATGTGGACCCATTTGAGCTGGAGCCGGACTTTTTCCAGCGGGGCGGCGGCGGGTGGCGGCTGCTGGGCCAGCACTGACAGCGTCAGGACCAGCAGGAGGGCCAAGATGTTCCAGCCAGGTGAAACCAGGGGATTCCAGCGCCGTTCGGGTTCGGGTCGGCGTACATTCCCAACCCCTCTCCCATCCAGAGGACAGATGTCTTCGTTATGGAAACCGGGCACGGCTCCAAATTAAAAGATGCACTGAAATAGGAAAGCGAAAACTCTGTCCTTATCGGCAAGGTTTCACGGTTTTGCGCTTCGTCCGCCGACCCGGATCGGCTACAAAACGGGCGTGAGCGAGCGCTTGCCCATTTATGAGATTGAGGCGGAGCTGGTCCGTCGGCTGCGGGCCGGGTCGCGCCTGATCCTCCAGGCGCCCACCGGCTCGGGCAAGTCCACGCAGGTTCCCCGGATGCTGCTCCAGCACGGCTTCCTCGACCAGGGCCAGGCCGTGGTGCTGCAACCGCGCCGCCTGGCGGCCCGGCTGCTCGCCTGCCGCGTGGCCCAGGAGCTGGGCGGCCAGCCGGGGCAGACCGTGGGCTACCAGATCCGCTTTGACAATGTGACCAGCGCCGCCACCCGCATCCGGTACGTCACCGAGGGCCTCTTGCTGCGCCAGATGCTCCAGGATGAAAGCCTGCCCGGGGTCCAGGTCCTGGTGTTCGATGAGTTCCATGAGCGCCACCTCTACGGCGACATCACCCTGGCGCGCGCGTTGGAGCTGCAGGCGGCGGCCCGGCCGGACCTGAAGATCGTGGTGATGTCGGCCACCCTCGACACCGGGGCGCTGGAGGCCTATTTGCACCCCTGCTCCGTGCTGAAGTCGGAGGGGCGGATGTTTCCGGTGGCGGCGGACTATTTCTTTCGCCGGCCGGAGCTGGCCCCGGGACCGGTGTGGGAACTGGCGGTGCGGGCCTTCGAGCAGGCGGCCCCGGGGCTGGAGGGGGATGTCCTGGTTTTCATGCCGGGCGGGTACGAGATCCAGCGCACCCTTGATGCCTTGCGGCAATGCCCGGCGGCGCGGGGTTACCTGCTGCTGCCGCTGTACGGCGAGCTTTCCGCCCGGGAGCAGGATGCCGCCGTGGCGCGGCACCGGCAGCCCAAGATCGTGGTGGCGACCAATGTGGCGGAGACCTCCATCACGATTGATGGCATCCGCCTGGTGATTGATGGCGGGCTGGCCCGGGTGGCCCGGTATGATGCCAACCGGGGGATCAACACGCTGCTGGTGGAGCGCATCAGCCAGGCGGCGGCCGACCAGCGGATGGGCCGGGCGGGGCGCACGGCCCCCGGGCGCTGCGTGCGGCTCTGGTCGCACCAGGAGCACCTGGAAAGGCCGGCGCACGAGACGCCGGAGATCCGGCGGCTGGATTTGGCGGAGGTGGTGCTCACGCTGAAGGCGGCGGGCATCACGCACCTGCGCGGGTTCCGCTGGCTGGAGCCGCCCGGCGAGCAGGGCCTGCGGGATGCGGAGGAACTGCTGACCGACCTCGGGGCGCTGGATGACACGGGCAAAATCACCCCCGTTGGCCGCCAGATGCTGGCCTTTCCCCTGCATCCGCGCTACGCCCGCATGATGCTGGCGGCCCGGGAATACGGGTGCGTCTATCATGCCGCCCTGGTCGCGGCGCTCACCCAAGGGCGGGATTTGCTCCTGCGCAACCCCGGCGCGGCGGTGGAAACCTTCCGCGCCCGCCAGTTCGGCGAGGAGGCGGATTCGGATTTCTGGCTCCTCATGCGGGCCTGGGAATATGCGGCGGCGGCGGATTTCCAGCCGGAGGTCTGCCAGCGGGCCGGCCTCCATGCGGCCACCGCCCGGCAGGTGCGGCCGCTGCTGGAGCACTTCCTGCGCATTGCGCGGGAGGAGGGGCTCCCGGTGCGGCCTGGGCCGCTTCCGGAGGTGGCGTTGCGCAAATGCCTCCTGCTCGGGTTCGCGGACCGGCTGGCGCGGCGGCTGGAGGGGGGCTCCGGCCGGTGCGACCTGGTGCATGGCCGGCGGGGCTCCCTCGCGCGGGAGACGGTGGTGAAAAACCACGCGCTGATCGTGGCGGCGGAGGTGCGCGAGGTGGAGGGGCCGGGCCAGACCGTGAACACCATCCTCTCGCTCATCACCGGGGTGGAGCCGGAATGGCTGCCGGAACTCTTCCCGGAGGCGATCGAACGTCGGCCCTTCGTGCGGTTCGAGCCGTCCGCCAAACGGGTGTGCGCCGAGGAGCAGCTCTGCTTTCACGGCGTGCCGTTTGACCGTCGGCACGTGGAACCGCCGCCGCTGGATGAGGCGGCGCGGTTGCTGGCCACCGAGGTGCAACAGGGCGGGGCCGAGCTGCGGGAGTGGGACGAAAGCGTGGACCAATGGATCTGGCGGGTGAACCTGCTGGGACGCTGGTGCCCGGAATTCCAACTGCCACCCATCATGGAGGAGGACCGCCGGATGCTCCTGGAGCAGGTCTGCCACGGGGCGATCAGTTGCCGGGAATTGCGCGACCGGGAAGTGAAACCGGTGGTGAAATCCTGGCTCACACCGGCCCAGCAGGATTTGGTGGAAAATCATGCCCCGGAACGGTTTGCCCTGCCCAACGGAAAACGGACGAGGATCCACTACCCCCCCGATGGCCACCCCTATCTGGCCGTGCGGATCCAGGAATTGTACGGCTTGGACCAAACCCCACGAATCGCCCTGAAACGGACACCTTTAACGCTACAGATTCTTGCGCCAAGCCATCGTCCGGTGCAAGTCACGCAGGATTTGGCTGGTTTCTGGCGGGAGCACTATCCACGGTTGAAGCAGGAATTGCAGCGCCGCTACCCCAAGCACGAGTGGCGGTAGCGGGTCATGAAAGCCCCTCCCGGCGCGCGGATTTGTAATCCGCTTTCCCGAACCCACCCCCAAAATGCTGCCCCCACCCCCTTTCCCGGGCGCTGGTCTGAAGCGGATTTCAAATCCGCGCTCCGCTCCGCCGCGCTCCAAATGGAACCGCACCCCTAACCAAACACCGGAGACGAAGTGGCTGGCCATGAGATAATTGGGGGGAAACCGTTAAGCGATCTTGCAACTTTTCGCTGAAAATGGGTTATTAATCCTCAGTCTTAAATCGTTATGGCACAATTCTCATACAAGGCGCGCAAGCGCAGCGGCGAAGTGGTCCAGGGGGTGCTGGACGTGGCCGACCGTGGCGCCGCCTTGACTGCCATCCAGAAGATGGGGTTGTTGCCGGTGGCGTTGGAGATGCCCAAGGGCGGGGTGGTGGTGGATAATAAAGGGGGCTCCAAACGCTCCGTCTCCTTCCTGCTGCCGCTGGCGCTCCGGGAGGCTTTGACGAAACAGCGTCGGCCAAAGCTGCAGGAGGTGGCGACCTTCACCCAGCAATTGGCCAACCTGCTGAACTCAGGCATGGCCCTGACCGTGGCGCTCAACAGCATGACCCACCTGGAATCCAAGGGAATCCCGTCCGACGTCAGCAAACAACTGCGTCAGGATGTGATGGAAGGCCGCAGCCTCTCCGACGCCATGGCGCGGCAGCCCATCATCTTCACCGACATGTATATCAACATGGTGCGGGCGGGGGAGCAGAGCGGTTCGTTGGTGGAGGTGCTGCGGCGGCTGTCCGACCACTTCAACCGGTTCGCCGAGGTGCAGGCCAAGTTCGTTTCCGCCATGATTTACCCGGCCGTGGTGGCCACCGTCGGGTTCGGCATCATCATTTTCTTCATGACCTACATGCTGCCGAAGTTCAAGGAGATCTTCATCGGGCTGAAGGTGGAGCTGCCCACCTCCACCAAGGCGCTCATCGCCATGGGGGACCTGTTTGTGAGCCCCTCCTTCTGGGTCATGGTGGGGCTGATGGTCTCCGCGCTGGCGGTGCTGTTTTTGCGGTTCAAATCCTCGGCGGCCGGGCAGCGCTCGCTGGACCGGTGGCAGATGCAGATGCCGGTGATCGGCAAGGTCATCAAGCTCAATCTGTTCGCGCAGTTTTCCCGCACGCTCTCCACCCTGCTGCACAACGGGGTGCCCGTGCTCACCGCCCTCAAGATCACGGAACAGGTGGTGCCCAACAGTGTGCTGAAGACGGCCATCGCCCAGACCCGCGAGGCGGTGACCGACGGCAAAACGCTGGCCCAGCCGATGGCCAAGAGCAAGGTGTTCCCCCAACTCATGATCGACCTGGTCAAAATCGGCGAGGACACCGGCGACGTCCCGGGTGCGCTGAAGAATCTGGCGGAAACCTATGAGAGCGAGCTGATCCTGGCGCTGCGGGTGATGACCAACCTGATCGAGCCGCTCATGATCATCTTCATGGCGCTGGGCGTGGGCTTTCTGCTGTTTAGCATTCTGTCCGCCATGTTCGCCATCACCAGCAGCATTGGACGATGAACCCGGGCCTCACCATGTCGGGAGCGCCAGCCGCCAGCCGCAGGCCGGACGGGTTCACCATGATCGAGCTGATGATTGTCATCGCCATCATCGCCCTCACCCTCTCCGTCGGGGTGCCGGCCATGTTTCGCGTGGCGGGCAAGGACTCGCTGCGGGCGACCACCACCGGGATCATGGATGCCTGCCATTTCGCGCGCGCGCAGGCGATCCTCACCGGCACCACCCAGGACCTGGTCATCCGCCCCCGGGACGGCACCTTCACCGCCCCCGGAATGACGGAGACGGTCACGATCCCCCAGCGGATCCGGGTGGATGAACTCTCGGTGAACTTTGTCGATGTGCGGGAATGGCCGGAGGTGCATGTGCGGTTTTTCCCGAACAGCACCTGCGATGAATTCACCATCGTCCTCAACGCGGAACGGAACGAGTACCGGAAAATCTCCCTCGAAACCGTGACCAGCCGGGCCGAATTGGAGAGCGACCCGCACCGGTTTATTCGCTGAACGGAAACCGAGCCAAATGCGCATCAACTTCCAATCACCGGGGCGGGGCGGGCGGCGGCGCCAGCGGGCGGCGCGGCGCGGCCGGGGGCCCACGCATGCCTTCACCCTGATCGAGGTGATGATCGCCATCGGCATCTTCACCGTGGCGATGATTTCGATCCTGGGCGTCATGTCCCGCGGGCTCTCGGCCGCCCGCAGCCTGCAGATCGCGGGGCCGGATCCCGGCCTGGTGGCGGCCGAGCTGACCCTGACCAACCAGCTTGAGGATGGCCGCAGCGAGAAGGGTGATTTCGGCAAGCTGTACCCTGACTACAGTTATTCGTATGACATGTATGAGGTGGCCTCCAACGGGCTCTTCCGGGTGGATATCCACATCTACCACCGCAAACAGGGCCGGGCGGAGGAGGAATCCCTCATGTCGATGCTGATGTACAAGCCGGAATCGGTGCGCAGCGCCTTTGGCGGGGGCGGCTCGCTGGGAGGGCGGCGATGAGCGCGCGTCGGTTCAACGGGCGGGGGGGCTTCACGCTGGTGGAGGTGATGCTGGCCATCACCATTTTCGCGATGGTGCTGGCCTCCATTTACGCCTCCTGGACGGCCATCCTGCGGGGCACCAAGGCGGGTCTGGACGCCGCCACCTCGGTGCAGCGCTGCCGTGTCACCGTGCGGGCCGTCGAGGATGCCCTGAGTTCGGCGCAGATGTTTTCCGGCAACCCGGACCACTACTGGTTCATTGCCGACACCAAGGGGGATTTTGCCTCCTTGAGCCTTGTGGCGCGCCTGCCGGAGACGTTCCCTGGCAGCGGCCTCTACGGGGAGGAAAGTCTGCGGCATGTGGAGTTTGAGGTGGTGCGGCAGGGCGATGGCCGCAATGAGCTGCTCTTGCGCCAATGGCCATTGCTGTCGGAAACCAACAATGGCGACGCCGCCTACACCATCGTGCTGGGGCGCGACGTGGACAAATTCACCCTGGAATTTTACGACCTCCAGAAAAAGGAGTGGGTGGAGGAATGGGATTACACGAACGCCCTGCCACCCCTGGTGAAGGTGGCCATTGGCATGGGCAACGGACCCAACACGCCGGCGCAGGATCGGGAAACGTTTCACCGCATAGTGTCCATCCCCTCCGTGGTGGTGCCTGTGGAGTGGCAAATCCCGGCGCAGGGACCGGGCGGGCGCGTGCCACCCGGCTTCAACCCGGCGAACCCCAACAATCCCAATAATCCCAACGTTCCCAACAATCCCCAGGATCCCCGATTCAACCAGCCCAACCAATATCCCCCCAACCAGTATCCGCCCAATCAATACCCGCCTAACCAATATCCCCCCAGAACGCCGTTCAACCAGCCCTTCAACAACAATCAATTCAACCCTAGGCGATGAAAACCCCAGCCAGAACGAGCAACCCCGGGCGGCTGGCCCCACCGCACCCTGTGGGCATCCCCCTGCCGCACCCTGTAGGCCGGGTGTCCTCACCCGGCGCTCCCCAAAAAACCGTTTTGATTGATTTGGCATGAAGATACCCTTGGCCAACCACCGTTCCGGCATTGCGCTGGTGATTGTGATGATCGTCATCACGATGTTCAGCATCATGGTGGGGGGCTTTGCCTACACCATGAAGGTGGAAACCAAGCTGGCCCGCAACTCGGTGTTCGATGCCGAAATGGATTGGATGGGACGCTCCGGCGTCGAGTTGGCCCGGTACGTTCTGGGGCAGCAGCGCAACATCCCCAACCAGCCGTACGACGCGTTGAACCAGAAATGGGCCGGGGCGGAACTGACCAACGGGTTGCTCTCGGACATCACCCTGCAAGGCCTGCCGCTGGGCAACGGCACCATCTCGGTCAAAATCGTGGACGCGGAGCGGCGCTTCAACGTCAACGTGGCGGATGAGACCATCCTGGAACAGTCGTTGATGTTGATGGGGCTCGACGCGGCCGAGACGCCCTCCATCATCAGCTCCATCCAGGATTGGCGGGATCGGGACGAACAGGTGAGAAACAACGGGGCGGAGTCCGATTATTACCAGAGCCTGATGCCACCCTACAATGCCAAGAACGGGCCGCTGGATGACTTGGAAGAACTGCTGCGGATCAAGGGTGTGACCCCGGAAATGTATTACGGCCCGCGCTACACCGGCCCCCCCACCATTCCGCGCCCCGGCAAATTCCGCGTGGGCTTTAACGCGATGGAGCCGGATCAGCCGATGTTTTCCGTGGGGCTGTCCGAAATCTTCTGCGTGTTCTCCAGCCGGCTCATCAACGTGAACACGGCCTCGGCCAACGTGCTGCAACTCATCCCGAACCTGGATGAGAACATGGCGGCCGCGATCATCACCTATCGCGCCGGGCTGGATGGGGTGGAGGGAAACGATGACGATACACCCTTCCGTTCCATCGGGGAGGTGATGCGGGTGCCGGGCATCGACCCCATGGTGGCGCGGACGATGGTCAACTATTGTTCCACGCAGAGCACCACCTTCGAGGTGGAGGTGGACGTGCAGGTGGATAACCGGCATCGCACCTACCTGGCCATCGTGCGGCGCCTGGATCAGAAGAACCTGCCGATGCTCCGGTTTTATTGGAAGCCGGGCGGCGGGTCCGAAAGCGGCGGCAGCCGGGCGATGCGGATCGCGGAATGATTCCTGCCCCGGGGTTCAGGCCGGATCCGAAGGGCGTCCGGCCAGTGCGGCGGTCATGTCTGCCACGAGCCACTCTGCATCTGAGCCGCTGGGGATGGCTGTGCCGAGCGTGTGTTTGCGCTTGTTGGCCAGCCGGACCTGGAGGTTGTAAAAGCACTTTTGCCCGTGGGTCATGCCCATCTTTGACTCAAAGCCTGCCACCTCGCGCGCCTCGAACCGGCGGCGTGTTTTGGCCAGGCCCCAATGGGTTTCCACTGTCACCCCCTGCGGCCCCACCACGGCCCGGCGCGATACCACCAGAAGATTCCAGCAGGCGAACAGCATGATGAGGTTGGAGCCGCCGAACGCGATTGGAAACACCAGCGGCGCCTTCGTCTTGATCAGGAAGTAAGTGACGGCGGACCAGACCACGGCGAAAGCCAGCAGGCTGAGCGCGGCCCCCCGGTTGCGGAAGGCGGCGAAGCGGTACACCCGGCCCCCTTCCGGCGCGGGTTCCACCGGCACGGAGGATTGCGGCCGTCCGACATCCATCGGGCCGGCCACCTGATAGTCGGCGGCGGGATCGCGGCGGGGCGGGGCTCCAACCTGGCTTTCCTCGGTCTTGAAAACCGGCACATCGAACTGCGCGGCGAAGTCGGCGCCGGGCGTGGCGGCCTTGGCCTTCAACACCCACCGGATGCCCAGGCCGCCCGGGCTGCCGGCGTCGCCCTCCGCCCCGTCATAAGGGAGGTCAAAGCAGACCGGCAGGCTGCGGCCATCGACCTCCAGAACCTCCTTGCGCAGCCGCTTTTCCCGCTCCCAAAGGATGGCTTCCCGGGTGTTTTTCCCGCTGCGGTAACGGTGCAGGCAGAGCAGGTGCAGGCGGATATCCGCCTCGGGATGCATCGGTTTGTCGAGCTGGATGACCGCGCGCAACTGGCCCCCGAGCACCCCGGGCAGGGTGATCAGCTTGAGGGTGGGCACGCCGTACTTTCGGCGGACGATGGTGACGTAAATGGCGGCCGCCAGGAGGCCCAGCCCGACCAGCGGGAAAATCAGGCCGATGAGGATCTTCTGGTTCCCCTTGGCCAGCTCCTTGGGCAGGGCCACGAGCACGGTGCTGGAGAGGGCGTTCCAGATCAGGGCGAACACCCAGTGGAACACCGCCGTCCGTCCGGTCTGGCTGGGGAGAACCCCGGCGGCCCAATCCGCGCGCCAAAGCCAGGGCGCATCCGGATGCTCAATCCGGGCCTGGGAGAGCTGGCGGTTGGTTTTTCGACCGGCGAAAGCCAGCGTCAGGATGAGCCCGCCCGCCGCCGAAAACACCACCCCGCCGAGGGTCAGCGGAAGGCCGTCGTTGAGGTTGTGGCGGAGGAGGAAGGTCACCCCCTTCACCAGCATCACCCCGCCCGCGCCCACGAACGGGAGGGAAAACAGGCCCAGCACAATGAGGCCGCCCAGGGCGGTCGGCGGATGGGGATCATGGGGGCGTTCACGTCGCATGGGGGCTTTATAAGCCCTGCCCCGCCCGGCTGCCCATTCCAAAAGCGTCCGGGCTTTGTAATCCTTTCCACCCTCCTTATTCCAATGGGCTTTCAAGCTCATTGGAATTACCAATCTGTAATCCTCCGGAAAGGCGTTGGTCATCTCCCCATGGTCTATTGCTGTGTGACGATCACTGGAACGTGACCACAAAAAACCATTTATGAATGCGATGACTCAATACCTCCGCGAAAATAAACCCCTCGTCTTTCTGGGCGGCGTGGCCGTCCTGGCCGGGCTCACCCTCGGCTTCACCCAGCACCCTGCCCCGCCAACGCCCGGCGTCACGCCCGTCAAACTGGCGGTGGATGACCAGCCGGTGCGCCCCACGGGCCGGGAGTTTTTCTCCTTTGCGCCCGTGGTCCGGAAAGTGGGCCCCAGCGTGGTCAAGGTGTTCACCACCGGCAAGGCCAACCCCGGGGCGTCACCGGAGCAGCCGGACTTTGACAACCCGATGTTCCGCTGGTTCTTCGGCCCGGAGGCGGGCGGCCCGCCGGGCCGGCGGACGCCGCCGCCGCGCTCGCAGGGCATCGGCTCCGGCGTCGTGGTCTCCGAGGATGGCTACATCCTCACCAACAACCACGTGGTGGAAAACGCGGATGAGGTGAGGGTCTCGCTGCCGGATGGGCGCGAGTTCACGGCCAAGGTGGTGGGCAAGGATCCCAAGACCGATGTCGCCGTGCTGAAGGTCGGCGCCCAGGGCCTCCCGTTCCTCCACCTGGCTGACAGCGACAAGATCGAGGTGGGCGACGTGGTCCTGGCCGTTGGCAACCCGTTCGGCATCGGCCAGACGGTGACCACCGGCATTGTGAGCGCGAAGGGGCGCGGCAACATGGGGCTCGACTATGAGGACTTCATCCAGACGGATGCGGCCATCAATCCCGGCAACTCCGGGGGCGCGCTGGTGGATGTGGAGGGCCGTCTGATCGGCATCAACACCGCCATCCTCAGCCGCAGCGGCGGCAACCAGGGGATCGGCTTTGCCATTCCCGGCAACCTCGCGCGCTATGTGATGGAGGATCTCGTGCGCGATGGCCGGGTGGCGCGCGGTTTCCTGGGCGTCATGATCCAGGATGTCACCCCGGCGCTCGCCCGGGAGTTCGGGCTCAAAAACCAGACCGGAGCCCTCGTGGGTGAGGTGACGCCGGGCGGTCCGGCGGACAAAGCCGGGCTGAAGAGCGGCGATGTCATCACCGAGTTCAACGGCAAACCGGTCCCGGACAGCCGCCAGCTCAAGCTCCAGGCCGCCCAGGCCCGCCCAGGCAGCAAGGTGGCGGTGAAAATCCTGCGCGAGGGCGCGGTGCGCACCCTCGAGGCGCGGCTGAAGGAGCTGCCGGGCACGGAGAAACTGGCCCAGGCCGGCCCAGCAAGCGGGGCGGAGCGGGACCAGCTCGACGGTGTGACCGTCACCGATCTGGATCCCCGCCTGCGTCGCCAATTCGGCGTGCCCGGCGCCATGCAGGGTGCCGTCGTGACGGCGGTGGAGCCGGATTCCAAGGCCCAGGCCGCCGGCCTGCGGCCGGGCGATGTCATCCTCGAGCTGAACCGCCAGCCCGTGAAAAACGCCGATGACGCGGTGCGCCTGACCCAAAAGGACGGCCACAAAGCCACCCTGGTCAAACTCTGGCGGGAGGGCGGCAGCCGCTACGTGGTGGTGGATGAAGCCGCCGGGTGAACGGCGGCCCCATCGCCGACCGGTTCGGGCCGGGAGGGATCGCCCCTGCGGTCCCTCCCCTTTTGCCTGCCGGCCCGTCCCCGCAAACTGTCGCTTGAGATTCCGGCGGAACATCGCACAATGTCCTTGGATATGAGAATCCTGGTGGTTGAGGACGACGAGAAAATCGCCTCCTTCGTGGTCAAGGGCCTGCGGCAGAATGCCTATGCTGTGGACCATTGCCCGGATGGGGAGGCCGGGCTGGCGCTGGCCAAAAGCGTGGCCTATGACGTGATCGTGCTGGACCTGATGCTGCCGCGCCTGGACGGGCTGGGCTTCCTGCGGGAGCTGCGCCACGCGGGCCACCGGGTGCCGGTGCTCGTGCTCAGCGCCAAGGCCACGGTGGAGGACCGGGTGCGCGGCCTGCAGGCCGGGGGCGATGATTATGTCACCAAGCCGTTCGCCTTCTCCGAGCTGCTGGCCCGCGTGCAGGCGCTCATCCGGCGCGCGTCCCACGCGCCCGAACCCACGCGGCTGACTGTGGGCGACCTGACGCTGGACCTGCTCCGGCACGAGGTGGTGCGGGGCGGGGAGAGGATTGAGTTGCAGGCGCGGGAATTCGCCCTTCTGGAATACCTGCTGCGCCACGCCGGCCGGGTGGTGACCAAGACCATGGTGCTGGAGCACGTCTACGATTACAGCTTCGACCCGCAGACCAACGTGGTGGATGTGCTGGTGCACCGCCTCCGGGCCAAGGTGGACCCGGAGAAAAATCTGATTCATACCCTGCGCGGAGTCGGCTATGTCCTCAAGCCCGCCTAAATCCTGGTTCCGGAGCGTGGCCTTCCGGCTCAACCTCTGGTACGTGCTCCTGTTCACCCTGAGCGGGGCGGGCGCCTTTCTGCTCATGTATTACCTGCTGGTGGCGGCGCTGGAGGGCAAGGAGCGCGAGGTCATCCAGGCCCGGTTGCAGGAGTACGCCACGCTCTACCAATCCGGCGGGCTGGGGGCGCTGCGCGTGCGCCTGGCCGCCGAGCAGCAACAGCCGGATCAGAAAACCTTTTTTGTGCGCGTGGTGGATCGTTGGAACCAAGTGGCGCTGGTGCGCGTGCCCGAGGAGTGGATCTCCTTCAAGGATGCCGGACCGGGCTGGGACGGCTACCGGCGCCAGATCGGGATCATCCGCGTGCCCCAGAATGAGGAGCGGGATTTCGCCCTGCTCTCGGTGGTGTTTGCCGATGGCTCCCTGTTGCAGGTGGGCCGCAGTGCCAGCAACCGGGAGGCCCTGGTCATCCCCATCCGCCGCACCCTGGCGGCCACGTTCCTCGTGGTGGTGGTGCTGGGCTTTGCCGGCGGGGCCTTCCTCTCCCAGCGCGCCCTGCGCCCGGTGCGGCAGATGGTGGAAACCGCGCGGACCATCATCCAGACCGGGAGTCTCGATGCGCGGGTGCCGCTGCGGCAGTCCAGTGACGATCTCGATGAGCTGGCGCAGCTCTTCAACCGCGTGCTGGACCGCAACCAGGCCCTCATCTGCGGCATGCGCGAGGCCCTGGACAATGTGGCGCACGATCTGCGCACCCCGCTCACCCGCCTGCGCGGCTCGGCGGAGATGGCGCTCCAGGACCGGCAAAACCCCGCCGCGCCGCGCGAGGCCCTCGTCGAGTGCGTGGAGGAAAGCGAGCGCGTCCTGAGCATGCTCAACACCCTCATGGACATCGCCGAGGCCGAGTCCGGCACCATGCGGCTGCACCCTGAGCGGGTGGATTTGCGCTGCCTGGTGGAGGAGGTGCGCGAGGTCTATGAGTTCACCGCCGAGGAAAAATCCGTCACCCTCGTCGTGGAGGCCCCCGCCCCCTGTGTGGCGGAGGTGGATCCCAACCGGCTGCGGCAGGTGTTCGGCAACCTGCTCGACAACGCCATCAAGTACAACCGGCCGGGCGGCCGCGTGACCATCCGCGCCGCCGTCGCCGGTGGCCGGGCACGCGTGGAACTGGCCGACACCGGCCCGGGCATCCCCGCCGAGGAGCAGGATAAAATCTGGGCACGGCTCTATCGCGGCGACAAAAGCCGTTCGCAGCGGGGGCTGGGCCTGGGCCTGAGTCTGGTGAAGGCCATCGTGGAAGCCCACCGGGGCGCCGTCTCCGTACGGAGCGAGCCCGGCCAGGGGGCGGTCTTTTTCGTGGACTTGCCGGTGGACTTTGCTTGCCAAAACCGGCCCGGCCCGGAAGCATCAGCGGCATGAGCATCACCCGTTGGACCGCCTGCCTCCTGTGCCTGGGCCTCACCTTCACCCTGGCCGCCGCCGAATTCACCCCCGTGGCTCTCCCCAAACCCCGGCAGGAGGGGGGCCAGCCGTTGTTGCAGGTCCTCAAGTCGCGCCAGTCCGTCCGGGAAATCAGCGCGGACCCGGTCCCGTTGCAAGCCCTCTCGGACTTGCTCTGGGCCGCTTTCGGCTTCAACCGCCCCGAGATCGCGCATCGCACCGCCCCCTCCGCCATGAATTCGCAGGAGATGGACGTGTATGTCGCGCTGGCGAGCGGCGTCTATCTCTATGACGCCAAGGCCAATCTCTTGCAGCCCGTGCTGGCCCGGGACATCCGGGCTTTGACCGGCGGCCAGCCGTATGTGAAAGAGGCGCCCATCGCCGTGATCCTGGTGGCGGACTACGCGCGGCTGGTCAAGGCCAAGCCGGAGGACAAGCCGTTTTATGCGGCCATTGATGCCGGGTACATCAGCCAGAACATCTACCTCTACTGCGCCAGCGAAGGCTTGGCCACCGTGGTGCATGAGATCAACCGTGGCCCGGTGGTGGAGGCGTTGAAGCTCCGGCCCGATCAGAAGATCGTCATCGCCCAATCCGTGGGCTGGGCCAAATAGGATTTGCCCGCCCCGCGCGCTCCAATGGCCTGGTTGCCCTCGAAGTCGCGAAGCGTCTTGGAGTGCGGCGGCTTGCTGCCGCTTTGTGGGACAACCAAAGTCCTGCGGGTGTGAAATGGGATAACGGCACCCCGCGTCATTCCAATGAGCGCCCCCCGTTCGTCACGGGAAATTTCCGGTCGCAACCGGGCCGTGGGATGCTTCTTCCGGGTTGCCCTTCCGCAGCCAGCCCTTGGCGGTGGCGTCGGCCACCAGTTGTTGGGCGTGCTCCCAGAGCGCCTGGGAGGCGTTGCCGATCTTGCAGTTGAGCTGCAGCACCTGGCCCGCGTGGATCTTGTGCTCGCGCCAGCTTTGGCCCTCCTTGTGGTAATTCAGCAGCATCGGCATCAGGCGGTCGAGCGCCCCGGCAAACCGGGCGTCCGGCGTGACGCACGCCTCGAATTCCTCCCACAGCGCCCTGAACTCGGCGGCCTGATCCGGCGGCAGCAAACCGAATAGCCGCTCGGCCGCCCGGCGTTCGCGCCCCGGCCGTTCCGCCTGGCCCGCGGCATCATAGATGTAGGTGTCGCCCACATCGATTTCCACCAGGTCATGGATGAGCAACATCCGGGTGACGCGCGCGACCTCCACCGGAAAATCCGCGTGCTCCGCCAGCAGGTTGGCCATCAGCGCCACCTGCCAGCTATGCTCGGCCGAATTCTCGCGGCGCGCCTCGTGCAGCAGATAGGTGCGGCGGAGCACCTGCTTGAGGCGGTCGATCTCCAGGAGAAACTGGAGCTGTTGCTGGAGGCGGGCGGGAATGGTGCGGAGCGGGTTGGGGTTCGCGGGTGCCACGTCAGGTTTCCTCGCCCAGCTCCACGTTCCAATAGGCGATGTCCAGGAAATGCTTCCAGCTATCGTGCCGGTTCAGATGGAAATTGATTTGCAGGAAAGGCCGCCACTTGGGCCGCTTCGGCTTGCGGATCAGGTGCATCCCCGCTTCCAACGGGGTGCGGTTGGCCTTGTGCGTGTTGCACGGCACGCAGGAGCAGACGATGTTTTCCCACGAGGTCGGCCCGCCGTGATCGCGCGGCACCACATGATCCAGATTCAAATCCTTGCGCTCGAAGATCCGGCCACAATACTGGCACGTGTTGCGGTCCCGCTCAAATATGTTGTGCCGCGTGAACTTGACCTCCTTCTTGGGCACCCGGTCAAAGAACAGCAGCAGGATCACCCGCGGGATGCGGATCTTCAGGGAGATGGCGGTGACACTTTCCGGATGCGGCTGGCGCTGGGAAAAGGAATGCCACTCCAGGAAATTGTAGGTTTGAAACGAGCCGTCGGGGGACTCCAGCACCACCTGCGCGTGCCCCTGGAACAGCAGCGTGAGCGCCCGCCGCGCTGTGGTGACATTGACTGCCTGCCACAACCGGTTGAGCACCAATACTTGCTGATTTAACAGGGCACTCATATCCGTCTCCGCATACTGAAGGCTAACACAGACAAAAAAGGGCTGTCAACACCCGGAAAACCGGGGGTTGATAGCCCTCAAGCCTGACCCGTTTCAACCGTTCGTTCCCGGTCATCCGCCCTGCGCGGAATAGTAGGCGTCCACCTTGGCCGCCACATCCCGATAGCTGATATCGCTCTCGTACAGAATCTTGAACTGCTCGATGGCTTCCTCCTTCTTGTTCAGCTTCTCCAGCACACAGCCGAGCTGATAGATGAGGTCCTTCTTCTCGTCATCAAACGTCTGCTTCTCCTTGAGGGCGCTTTGCAGCATCCGCACCGCCGAATCGTTCATGCCGCGCCGGGAGAAACATTGCGCCAGGTAACACAGCGCCGAGATGCGGCGCTGCGGGTTGTTCTGCGCCTTCTGGAATTCTCCGATGGCCTCGCTGATCTTGCCCACCTGGAAAAATTGCACGCCCAGCTCATACCGGATTCCCAGGTCCGTGGGATACCGGTCCGCCCGCTGCTTGCACTCCTCCAACTGGAAAGCCTGTCGCGCCGCCTGCACCAGGGCCTGCTTTTCCGCCAAGTCCGGGGCTGTCGGCTCCAACTGCTCCAGCTCGTGGTCAAACTTGCGCAGCGTGGTCTCGGCGATCGCCCGGTCCAGCGAGGGATCGTTGCCCGCGTCCGATTGCTTGAGCTTCAGATAATAGTCCAGCGCCAGGTCAAACTGCTTCTTCTGCGTGTGCAGCTCCGCCAGTTGCCGCAGCAGCTTCAGGTTGCCGGGCTCGGTCGCCAGGCGTCCCTGATACTCTTCGATCAGCCGGGCCGCGACATCGTCCGACTTGACCTGGCGATGCTCCTGTTCGATGGCCACCGCCTCGTTTTTATCCTTCAGAATGTCTCGGTAGGAGCCGCCGCCTTCGGCCAGCGCCTCGTAGCCGCCCTCATCCATCGTCCGCCGCGCGGTGAGGTTCTTGTACGCCTGGTTCACCTCGCCATCGGCCGGGTTGGCCTGCAACAGTTCCTTGTAAATCGTCTCCGCCTTGTCGGCCTGCTGAACCTGCACGTACTTCTGCGCCAGGTTCAGTTTGAGCTGGCGGTCGCGGGGCGAGGCCTTGGCCAGGATTTCCAGCGAGAGGATCGCCGTGCGCGGCAGGTCTGCCGCCATGGCCGCCTCCGCCACCAGCTTGTGGGCTCCGGTGTTGTTCGGATCACTGTTCAGCACCTGCTCCGCGATGGCCAGCGCCTCCAAGGGATCTTTGCGCAGCGCCATCTGCCCCTTGGCCACCATCGGTGAGGAACTGGCGGTGCCAATGAATTTCTTCAGAAACCCGGTCGCGGCCCCCGCCTTCTTGAACTGCGCCGCGCGCATCGCCTCGCGGCACTCGTAAAATCCCGGTTCCTTCTGGAGCACCTGCTCAAAATGAATCAGCGCGTAATCAAGATTGTTCCGCTGCAGAGCCGCTCTACCTTTCTCGTACAACTCCCGTAGCGGACGGGCAATGTCATTGATATTTTTTTCAGCCATAGTCTATGGGCAAACCTTAGCCCCCGGCGGTAAAAAATCCAATGGAAATCATTGCCGTCGCGCAAAACCCCGGAGACGCAAACCCGCCCGGATTCCGCGCCGCAACGGCGCATCGTGGCACCCGTGGCGGCAGGCATCCCTGCCGCACGGCCTCTCTCAACTCGTCGCGGCTCCAACACCCGGCTGGAAGCCGGGTGATACGGCGGGCAAGGATGCCCACCCCTCCCACCCTCACTTCACATGGCGCATGGTGGCACGGCGCAGTTCCCGGTCGGATTCGCGCTCCTTGATCGTCTCCCGCTTGTCATATTCCGCCTTGCCCTTGGCCACCGCCAGCGCCACTTTGACCTTGCGGTTTTTCCAGTAGAGCGTGAGCGGGATCAGCGAATGCCTCTTGACAGTCGTTTGTTCCTGGAGCCAGCGGATTTCAGACTTGTGGAGGAGGAGTTTGCGGCACGATTTGGGGTCGTGATTATGGATGTTGCCATACGAGTACTCCTCAATGTGCGTGTTGTAGAGGAAGACCTGCCCCTTGGCATCCACCCGCGCAAAGGCGTCATTGATCTGGCCGCGCCCGGCCCGGAGCGACTTGACCTCGGTGCCGCGCAGCACAAGCCCGGCCTCCACGGTATCAAGGATGTGATAATCGCGGCGGGCCTTGGAGTTGGTGACAATTTCTGACACGGCGGACGGTCCTCCGTATGGCGGCGGAAAAAAGCGGGCAGGAACAGGGGCCTTTGCGGTGGCGCGGCCGGGTTCCTGCCCGCATAAAACAAACTGGCTTACAGGCGCTTGCGACGACGGGTGTTATCGAGGACCAACGTGGCATCGTTGGGCATTTCAAAGCTCATCTTGTCATCCACCAGCTCCTTCAGCGCGGTGTCGGCCATGCCGAGACCGACGTCGTGAATGAGGGGACGACTGGCACCGCTGCCACCGGAGTTGAGCTGGCGCACGCGTCGGGAGACCAGGTTGATCAAGATGTTGGGGTTGCCAACCTTGGCCAGGGCCTGTTTGCAGAGTTCGCTGTTCATGTGTCAATTAGTCTCGATGGTTGTCGAGCCAGTTAGTGTAACCGGGGAAAACCGTGGTTGGCAACCGTTATTTGACCCGATTTTCTTTCCTGCTCGCCACGGCATGAGAGGCATTCAATGTGCCTGGAACCTGTGGCACTCAGCCCCGTCCCGACACCGCTCAGCCGCCCTTACGTCTCAATCTCTCCGGCGGCTTTCGCCCGTCGGCGGTCACTGTACTCCCACCACCAGGTGATGCCCACCGACAGCTCGTACAGCATGGCCAGCGGGACCGCCATCAGGACCATCGTCAGCGGATCGCCCGAAGGCGTCACCACCGCTGAGATGCACAGGTCGATCACGATCCAGTAGGCCCGGAACCGCGTCAGCTTCTCATAGTCCAGCAGGCCGATCTTCACAAATGTCAATATCACCAACGGCAACTGGAAGCTCAGCCCCATCCCCAGCATGAACGTCGTCACAAAGCTGATGTACTCCTCCGCCCGCCACTCGTCCGCGCCAAAACCCATCCATTGCGCGAATTGGACCGAGGCCATCAACGCCACCTGCACGATGATGAAATAGCAGAAGGCGATGCCCGCCAGAAAGAGGACCGCCCCGAATCCCGCCACCTTGTACAGCCACTTCTTCTCCTTCACCTTCATCGCCGGCAGCACAAACTGCCCGATGAAGAAAATCAGGAACGGGGCCGATATGACCAAGCCGCCGTACAGCGCCAGCTTCAGCGCCACCATGAAACCCGCGATCGGCCCGTAGGTCTTGAGCGTCACCGCATCCGGAATGGGCTCCGGCACATCATTGGTGCCCAGGGTCACTCCCAGCAGGACGTTGGTGCCCACCGTGACCGGCTCAATCCGCAGGGAATAGACCAGATTGGTCCGCCCGGTCCAAGGGAGCAGTTCATGGGGCTGCACCCGCCCTACCACGTTGGTGCCCAGGTAAACTGCCGCATGCGGTTGCACCGTGGCGGTCAATTTCTGCGCGTTCCGCAATGGCCAGGTCAGAAATGCCACCAGCTTGTTCCCCGCGATCATGCAGACCAGCATCGATAAAAACAGGGTCGATGCCACCTTGATCAACATCCACCGCAGGTCTTCCAAATGCTCCAGAAACGACTTGACCGGTCCACCCCCCTCTTCCTCTCCCTCCCCTGCCCCCTCCTCCGGGGTGTCGTTCCCGCCGCCACCAAAACCATCCGACCCGCCCTCATCGGCGTTCACCGTCGGGGTCACTCCATAGCCGTGGTATGCCGGATCTTCCAACTCCACCGTGCTCGGCCCGAGGGCGTATTCCGGGGCGTAGGGGGAGACTTCTTCAGTCGGTGCTGGCGCTTCAGGTGCCGGGGCAGATTCAGCCCCTGGTTTGGGACTGACGGTAACCTCTGGAACCGGGGCAGGCGTGGGGACGGCATCCACCGACAGATCTGCCGACGGCGGCACGCTGGCCCCCACTTGAGGGGGCTTGGACGCCGTCGGCCCTGCCGGGCTTGGTTGTTCCCCGCCTTGCTCTGCCATGGAATCTGTGTGACGAAAAACGGCTCAGGCAGAGCTTAAACTTCGCCTTCGGGCTTGGCTGCCTTGGCAACTTCCGGTGCCTTGGGGGCGGCGGGTTTGCGCGGGGCCGCCGGGGGCTCTTCTTCCACGGCGCGCTGCAAATCATCCTGCACTTCGCGGCTGGCTTTCTTGAACTCCTGAATGCCCTTGCCCAACCCCTTGGCCAATTCCGGCAGTTTCTTGGCGCCGAAAAGCAGCAGCACCACCACCAGAATCATCACGATCTCAGGCCAGCCGAGAAAGGCAAAAAACCACGTTGTCATATTATTTTAATTTCAATTTCAACCAATTGGATACGCTTACAGGCAAAAAGAGACCCGTAGAGGGTCAAACCCTCATGCATTGACGCCGACCCGGCAGGCTTTGTTCAGTCTTAAGGTTTCTTTGTGTAGAGGATGAATTCCCCGCGGCGGTTCTTGGACCACGCTGCGTCCGTGTGGGCCGCCACCGCCGGTTTGTCTTCGCCGTAGCTGATGGTGAACACCCGGTCCGCCTGCACTCCCTTCTGCACCAACAGCTCACGGATGGCCAGCGCCCGCCGTTCCCCCAGCGAACGGTTGTACTCCTCGGTGCCGCGCTCATCGCAGTGGCCCTCAATCTGCACCTTCGCGTTCCCCATCTCGGTCAACGCCTTGGCCACTGAATCAAGCTTGGTCAATTCCCCGCCGCGCACCGTGGCGAGATCAAACTCGAAATAGACCGTGTACGCCTGGAAGGCCGTCCGGTCCGGCGTGTACCCCTCCAAACCCTTGTTGTCCGGCAGCACGGACCCTTCCGTACCCCCCGGAATCATCGTCCCCCCCACATTCCCCGGCCCGGTTGTCACCGGCGGCAGGACTTCTGTGCCGGTGCCCGAACCACCCGTGGTGCCGGTGCCGGTACCTGTCATCCCGCCGCCCAACGACGTTACCCCGGTCTTTTTCGCCCCGCCTTTGTTGCAACCAGTCGTGCCCCCGAGGGCCAGAACCAGGCCCAGGGCCAATACGGTCAGTAATTGTGTGCGTTTCATATTCGTGGTGGATTGATCTGCTAACGTTTTAAATGGTGGTGGGTCAATTCTTCGGTGAGAGCAGGATGAATTCGCCCCGGCGATTCTTCTCCCAGGCCGCATCCGTATGCTCCGGCACGGCCGGCTTGTCCTCGCCATAGCTGATGGTGAACACCCTGTCCGCTGTCACGCCGAGATTGATCAGGTACTCCCGCAACGCCAACGCCCGCCGCTCGCCCAACGACCGGTTGTACTCTTCGGTGCCCCGCTCGTCGCAATGCCCCTCAATCTGCACCTTTGTCTGATCCTTCTCTTTCAACACTTTGGCCACATCCTTAAGCTTCGATCCCTCGCTCGCCTTGATGGTCGCCCGGTCAAACCCGAAGTAAACCGTCTGGTTCTTGAAGATCTCCCGGTCCGGGATCATATTCTCGATCAGCTCCCGCGGGCTCAACGGCGGGGACTCGCCCCCCACTTTCGGCACCACCTCGGAGGTCACCGGTCCTTTGCCGGACACCTTCGTGGTTGTGTCCCAGCCATCCGGCGGCAGCACCGCTAGCTCATTGGTGATGGTCCGCGACTTGCCGGGAATGAACTTCACCGGCGGGTCCGGCCGCCGTTTGCACCCGTCAGCCACGGCCACCACCAGGGCGGCCATCGCGAATATATAAAGAAATTTTATGCTTTTCATGGCATTTTACGAGCGGTCTTATCTCGCCCAGCTCGGTTGGGAATTGCTGCCCGCAACTAGCGCGCAATCCTTGACCTGTTTCGTGGGCACGTCAAGTAAAGACAATCCCCGCATCCCCCGGCCCGACGCCCGCACAAACGCCAACGTGCGCGAATTGGGTGCCCAGCTCGGGTCCGCCCCCGCCACCAATGTCTTCGCCTCCCCACCCTCGGCGGAGACCACGCAAATCTGAAAACTCCCCATCTGGGAGGTGAACGCCAGCCACTTGCCATCCGGCGACCAATCCGGCTCCGTCGCGTTCATCACCCCGGTCATCAGCCGCTTCATCGTCCCCCCGCCGCTCGTCGGCACCAGGTACAACGCCGGCCGGCCGCTCGTCCGCGACACCACACAGATCGTCCGCCCGTCCGGCGACCAGCACGGCGAACTTTCCCCTTCCTTCGTCCGGGTCAGTTGCACCAGCCCTGATCCGTCGGCATTGGCCACGTAAAGGTTCGGGTTGCCCCCCTTGCTCAGGATCATCGCCACCCGCCGCCCGTCCGGCGAGGCCGCCGGCGTGATGTTGGACCCTGAAAACTTCGCCACCACCCGCCGCACCCCGCCCAGCTCGTGCCGGTAAATATCCGGAAAACCCGACTTGTAGGAGTTGTAATAGATCACCTGCTGCCCCGGCACCCAGCTCGGAGCCGATACGATCGAGTTGTCCCGCGTCACCTGCACCGGCCCGTGCCCGTCAAAATCCGAGAGGTAAATCTCGCTCGTCGTCCCCCGGTCCACCTTGAACGCCACCTGCGTCTGGGCAATCCCCTTCACCCCGGTGATCTCCAGAATCACATCGTCGGCAAACGCATGCGTCTGCACCCGCTGCGTCCCGCCCGAATACGCCTTCCCCAGCCGCTGCTTCTTGCTGCGCGCCTCGTGCAGGAACCCCTGCACATTCCCCTCGTTCTTGCCGGAAACCAGGTACGTCGCCTGATCCGTCGCCACCACCTTGCAGCCCATCACCTCCAGGTCGAACCGCAGCACGGCCGCCGCCTCCCCCGTGAATCCGCTGATCGCGATGGGGATCGCTTTGCTGGAGTCCGCCGTCTTATCTATCACCAGGCCCGTCTCGCTCTGGGCCTGTGCGCTCCCAGCCTGGCCGGCCAGGCTGGCCACCACCACCCATTGCCAAAATTCACGCCGTGTCAATTTCATCCGATTGCTCGCTTCGTTTTCAGGTTGAATTCAATCTTGAACGTCCGCTCCACATCCTTCGCCCCCTCGGGGAACGGCTCCACCCGCCGCACCGCATCCAGCGCCCGTTCCACCGAGCGGTCCACCGGGGTCACCCCGCTCCGCTTGATGATCTCCGCCGACTGGATTTTTCCGGTCCGGTGGATCACGATCTTGGTCATCACCACCGCGCTGTCATCCTTCAGCTCCGGCGGCGGATTCCACGCGTTGTCAAAGATGCCCAGAACATATTGGGCATAATTGACATAGGCCCCGCCCCCCGCCCCCGGCACATCAATGCTCGTGCTGCCCGAAAGCCCCCCGCGGATGCCCCCCACCGTCGTTCCCACCGCATTGGCCACCCGCTCTTGGTAAGCTGCGTATTCCCGCGCCGCCCGCTCCTGCGCCGTATTCCGCTGTACCGTCCGCGCGGTTAATTCCGCCCGCGACCGGTTCACCAGATTCGTGTTGATCTTGGGCCCCCGCCGCTCGGTGCTCGTGTTATTGTTCCGGCCGGCGGGAAGCTCCCCATCCGGACGCACGGCGGATGCCACCTCGTCCCGCGCCCGCGAAGTCTCCGCCCGGGTCGGCGGTGTGGGCGGCGGCGGCGTCACCGGGGTGACCGGCGTGGGTGCTGGCGGCGTCACTGGCCGGGGTGCCGGGGTCGGTGCCGGAGCAGGGGCCGCCCCTCCCGCCGTGGTCTGCCCGTCCGTCAGCTTGACGTTCTTCAGGTCAAACACCGTGATTGGCGTCAACGTCTCCGGCGGATCCTGGCGCGAGCCAAACGCCGCCCCCACCACCAGCACCGTCAGCAGGGTGCCGTGGGCGATCATTGATCCCACCAGACATTTTTTGTCGATCCGTTCCATGGTTGGAGCCAGTTGAATTCGTTCGTCAGCGCCGATCCGGCTGCGTCCGCAGCGCAAACCGGGTGATGCCCCGCCGTTGGCAGGCATCCAGAATGGCCGCCACATGGCGGTACGCCCCGCTTTCATCCGCCCGGATGAACACCACCGTGTTCGGGTTCTCCGCAAAAGCCTGCGCCAGTGCCGCCTCAATGTTCGCCAGCGGCAGCGTCTTGCCCGCAAGCCGGTATTCGCCCCGCGCCGAAACCTCCACCGTCCGGAGGTCATTCTTGTTCGGCATCCGGCTGCGTTCCCCGCCCGGCGGCAGCTTCAGGTTGATGCTCTTTTCCAGCAACGGCGTGGTGATCACGAAGATGATCAGCAGCACAAACGCCAGATCCAGCAGCGGAGTGATGTTGATCTCACTCAGCGTCACCAGCGAATTGCGTTGGGAAAAACGGCGCATGTCAGCTTCGCAACCTGTTCACCATCAACTATTCATCAGGCAGATACTCCGCCTCCATCTTGGAGACCAGATCCTGCGCGAAATTGTCCAGTTCCACCGTCAGCACCCGCAGATTGTGCACCAGCCAGTTGTACCCGAACATCGAGGGGATCGCCACCAGCAACCCTGCCACCGTCGTCACCAGCGCGGCCGCCACACCGGGGGCCATCGCCGTCAGCGTCGCCTCGCCCATCATCGCCACCCGGCTGAACGTGCTCATCACGCCCCACACCGTCCCCAGCAGTCCCAAGAACGGCCCGCCGCTCACCGCGATCGCCAGCAGGATCAGCCCCGACTCCTGCTTGATGGCTTCAGACGCCACCGCCGATTCCAGCGCCCGCTTCACATGCTCCATCGATTTCAAAGAAATGCTCGTCCGCCGCGTCTGGCTCGTCGCGCCGCTCAGGCTCCGCAGCCGGGCGTCCAAGCTCACGCTGCCTACCTGATAGACGGCAAACAGCGGACAACCCTCCACCTGAATGCGTCGGTCATGGATGTTCAGCACATTCGGCTGGTTGCGGTACTCCGCCTCGAACAGCCGGTTGAGCTTCTTGGCGCGGCGCATCTGCATGGCTTTGGACGCCATCACGGTCCAAGCCACGATGGAGAACAACATCAAAAAAATGATGATGATTTTCGCCTCCACGGTGGCTTGCCGCCACACGTAGAGCAACTCGATTTCCGCTAATAAAAAACCCAGCACAGCCAGCTCTTCGGTTTGCCAATGGACATCCTTCCGGATGGGACGCCGACCTTTGTGCCAACGTCAAAACCCGGGGAACATCACTGGCCAGAGATTACACCAACACCCGACCCCACATTCCAAGCGTATCATTGACTTGGAAGTTTCGTCACTGACTTTTGTTCAACGAATCGCATATAAAATAAAGCTTTTTTTGGGGTTTTTTGCGCTTTTTCTATCTCCGGTCGCGCCCGTTTCCGCCTCCGTCCACCGGCCGACTTCGGGTCAACTGACCGCTGTTTGCTTGCTCCTTTGCCCCACCGTGTGGCAGATTGGGGCCGCGTTCAGACCAACTTCAGCCCGGTTATGCGTTTAAAAGTCATCGCCTGTGAAATCGCCTTTCGCGAGATCTGCCACCTCGCGGCCATTTCCCCCCACCTCCTCGACCTCGAATTCCTCGATCAGGGCTACCACGACATCCCCAAGCAGGGCGGCGGCGAATTGCAGCGCCGCATCGACGCCGTCCCGCCGGACAAATACGACGCCCTTTTGATCGGCTATGGACTTTGCAGCAACATTCTGGAAGGGCTGCGCGCGGGGCCCACCCCGCTGATCATTCCCCGCGCCCACGACTGCATCACCTTCTTCCTCGGCTCACGCCAGCGGTACCAGGAGAATTTCGACTCCCATCCCGGCACCTATTATTACACCTCCGGCTGGCTCGAATGTGCGGTCCGGCGGGGCAAGGACGCCTCCTTTTGGGGGGGCGCCTCGGTCCCGGCGAGTATGGCGGCGAAAGTGCAGGCCGAGTTTGATCAATGGGTGGCGAAGTACGGCGAGGAGAAGGCCCGTTTTCTCATGACCGAGATGGCCAAATGGGCTGGCGGTTACACCCATGGCGCCCTGATCGACTTTGATTTCACCAAGCCCCTGGATTTGGCCGCCCAAGTCAGGGGCATATGCGAGCAACGCGGCTGGGAATTCGTGGAAATCGCCGGCCGTTTGGATCTCCTGCAGCGTTGGCTGGGGGGCGAGTGGGACGCCGCCGATTTCCTGCAAGTCCCCCCCGGCCATCAAGTCCGCCCCACCTACGACCCATCCATCATCACCGCCACCCCCGGAGCAATTTCCTAACACTCGACAAAACGACCCCAGGGGTCGGTTCTTACTATTTACAGATTAACGATAAAGATTTTAATCTTAACGAAGGTTCAGACCTCAAAAATTAGCAGACAATCTGGCCAATGCAATGGCGCGGCTGTGGCCAATCACACGCACTACAAGACGCTGTTGCGTAGGTGGTTGCACCAGTGGTCGCGAAGCGTCTTGGAGTGCGGCGGCTTGCTGCCGCTTTGTGAGGCAACCGGACTGAAAAAACCCGCCCCGGCAGCCTTTTGGCCAATCGCTTGCTGCTGCCGGAGGCGGTGTTTACCGGGCTCGGGCTTGCACGGTGGGTTTCTCCGACACCTCACATGTCACCCGGAAGCCGACATTGAACACCGCCTGCCACGGGGAATAGGCCAGACGGAATCCAGACCGGGCGCGGCTGGGACGATCATAGAAGGAGCCGCCCCGCACCACCCGCCGCTGGGTGCTGTTGATTTCATTGCGACCATCGTTTTCATGGTACGGGTAGGGGGCGTAAGCCGACCGGGTCCACTCCGCCACGTTGCCATGCATGTCCAGCAAACCCCAGGCGTTGGCCGGGTACCGGCCAGTGTTGTCGGACACCGTGGCCCCGTCATTGACGTTAGTGATGGCTGGCAGCCATTTCGGGGAGTTGCCACGGCAGAGGCTTTCCAGACGGCTGTCCGCGAGATTGGCCAGCCGGGAGAAATCCGTGTTCAGGGCGCCGTAGGAGAGCGGGGTGGCGGTGCCCGCCCGGCAGGCGTACTCCCATTGGGCCTCCGTGGGGAGGGTGAATTGGCGTCCGGTTTCTTTGGTGATCCACGCGCAGTACGCCATGGCCTGCTGCCAGTTCACCCGCAGGACGGGCTGGGTGGCGCGGTTGGCGGTTTCGCCGCGTTTGGAGATATCCTTGTTGAAGACGCTGATGAAGGCGCTGTCATGGGTGGGATCAAAGGCCGCGTACTGGGCGTTCATGGTCTCACACCGGGCCAGGTAAAACGGTTTTTCAACCCGCACCCGGCTGAGGGGCTGTTCATCGGCACTTCCCTCCGCCTCCCCCATCACAAATTCCCCGGCCGGAATGAGGACCAGTTCCAGTGGGGTGTCATTGGCCAGCTTGATGGATAGGCGGGCGGGCAGGGAGGAATCCGCCTGGCGCTGCCGGGCCTGGGCGGCGTCAAAGGGCCAGCCGGGAACCACCGGAGCGGGTGCGGCTGCCGGCGCCGGAGGGGTCACCACCAAGGCCGGAGCCCCGGCGAATGGCGTTGTGGCAATGATCGTTTCCGGATCCTCATCGGCTTGCGCGTACTCCGTTTTCATCGTTTGGCGGCGTTCGCGATAGTTGGAGGCGATGGCCCGGTTTTCGGACCAGGTGCCGTGATCGGGCACGTTCAGGTCAATCCAGGTGGTGAGGCGATCCCAAGCCTCAGCCTCAAGCCGCACGCCGTGGTGCCCTTTCTCCAGCATTTGGATGAGTTCGCTGGTGGAGGCGTGGAACTCCAGCGGCTTCTGCAGGAAGTAATCGCTTTCCGGACCGGGCCGGCGGACGTACCGATGAAGCTGGACGTAAGACGGTGTGAAATGACGGAATTCACTTTTGTGGGCGAGGGAAAAATCAGGCTGGCCGACCTGGGAACCATCGTGGCAGCGGACACAGTGGCGTTCGAGCACGGGCTGGACCTCGCGTTTGAAACTGAATCCGCGGGCCGGGCCGCGCCAGGGCGTGATGTCCGAGGGGGTACGGTTAAAAGCCAGCGGCTGCAGGGCCGCTGCCGTGGCATTCTGGGACTCATGGCACCCGATGCACGAGACTTTCTCCCCCGGCATGGCCGTGAACCACGAGCGCATGACCTGCACCGCGCGCCCATCGGCATCCAGCGGCTGCACCGCGATCGGGGTGTTGGCCGGCACCTTGAAACTGGCGGAGCCATCCGCCTCCACCGGCACCGTGCCGAGAATGCGGTGGACATCCCAGGGGCCGTCAATGCCGATCTCAATATGGCCGCCCATGCGCGGGTACGCGTAATGATAAGCGAACAGGCGCAGTTGCTTCACGCTGCCGCGCGGGACATTGGCCAGGCCCTGGCCAAAATAAACATCGTTCATATACACTGTGGCCTCCTTCTGGCGGAGATCCACGCGGTCGGGAATGACGGGGGGCGTGGCCGTGGGGCGCAACGGGATCGGTTCCATCAGCGCGTAGCCGGGCTCCTCCTTGAGGAGAACCAGATTATCGAACACATCCACCAGATACAGCCCCCAGGAGGATTTGGCATCCGGCTGCATGGAGACGATGAAATGGCGGTCCGTGAGGGGCCAGGGATGCAGGAACTTAGGCCAGGAATCATTCACAATGGCATCGCCGATCACCGGAACCACCGGCTTGCCGTGGCCGGGGATACGCTGGATGGCCCCGGCGGCCTGATGGCGGCCCAGAGCGATATCGAACAGGATCAGCTCCCCCATGCGCGGCACACCATGATGGCCGGAGATCACCGCAACAAACTTGGTGGGCTGGCCGGGGATGGGGCGGGCGTAGAAAATGGAGTTGGGCCAGGGGGAATTGCTGCCGTAAAACTCGGATTGCCCGGTGCCATCCGGATTCATGCGGAAAAGGAGCCGGGTGAAGTAGTGGGGCGTGTCCGTGTATTCCCAGCGGGCATAAAGGATGCGGCCATCAGGCATGACTGTGGGACACCAATTGTGTTCCTGATCAAAGCAGAGCTGGCGGGTGCCCGTGCCATCGGCGTTCATGCGGAACAGGTTGGCCACGGCGTTGCCGCCGCCCACGCAGGGAACCCCCGCAAAAACCCGGGTGGAGGCGAAGAGGATATTGCCGTCCGGAAGGTAGCACGGATCGTAGTTATCGACATCGGGTTCCGTCCCCGGCGTCACCTGGCGAACCTGGACGGCAGCGGCGGCCTGCGAGAGATCGGCGGGCCAACTGAGTTCATAGATCTGCCAGCGTCGGGTGCCATTGGTGCTGAGGGAGGAAAAAAGCGCGCGTTGGCCATCAAAGTGCAAATCCACGTCCCCGAGGAAGCGACCGTTCCCGGGCTGGTACAGCGTGGCGAGGGGTTGATTGGTATCGCGGAGGGAGAGGATGGCCAGCTCATTATCGTACCCGGTGCGGGGGAGCGCGCAGTTCCCCTGCCAGTTTTGGGGCAGGCCGAGCAGTTTGGCATTGCGTTTGACCAGCAGGAGGCGGGAGAAATCAAGGGCGGGATTCGCCAGCAAAGCCTCGCGTTGCAACGACTTGAATTGATTGGCGAGTTCCGTTTTCTGGGTGCTGGACGCCGTGGCGAAGGAAGTTTCAAGGCGGGCCAACTGTTGGAGCCAGGCGGCTCCCCCCGGGTAGTGCTCGCCCTGCGTGGTTTGCAGATCCTCCAGTGCCAGGCGCAGTGCTTTAAAATTCGGCGCGTTTGTGGGCGTCAAAGCGGAATACCCGCTAAAACCGGCAAGGAAATGCAAAACAATAACGATACAGTATGTCAATTTCATAACAGCACACCAACATAACCTGACCAAAGGGACATCTGGCGGTTTCAGCCGCCGGTGCTGGGACAGGCGAGAGGTTGGACGGTACAGATAGGCGGGGCCTTCAATGACAAATCGCTATAACGACGGATATGTTAATAGTAAGAACCGACTCCCTGGGGTTGGTTCTTACTATTACTATATGCTGCCAAGTTGTTCTATTTATAAGCACTACTGAATGGCGGATCCCCACCCCCTGTGGGTGGTGGTGGGGTCGGTTCTTACTATTAACATATAACATAAAATAATTCTATTGATAATCACCACGCAACAGAACCTCAAACCCGGACCGCCTTAACTTTGGGACACCCCGCCGCGTGCCAAAAAGTAACTGTCATCCGGGAGGGGGGATCGAAAAAGGGCTGAAAAATCGGGAAAATGAGGTTGCCTTGGAGGAAATATCTGGTAAGGTTCGCACTCCTTTTCGCGGGTGAGCCGTGCCTTAAGGCAGGGCAGCGGAAGGGAACAACGGTCTTAATCATCCGGTTTCCGACGGGAAACCGGGGGCCACAACCACACCAAATAGAAATCCCGTTTTCCGCGGGATGGCTGGCCGGTTAACGGCGGGCTGATAACACAGGAAAAAAATGACGAACTTAGGCATCAAAGAACTGTTGGACGCGGGCGTGCATTTCGGGCACCAGACCAAGCGCTGGAACCCCAAGATGAAGCAGTACATCTTCGACGCGCGGAATGGCATTCATATCATTGATTTGTCCAAGACGCTCGTGCAGTTGCAGTCGGCGTGCGACTACCTCGCGGACACGGTCTCCAAGGGCGGCGAAGTGCTGTTTGTCGGCACCAAGAAGCAGGCCCAGGAAGCGGTGAAGGAAGCGGCGAAAGCCTGCGGTCAGCATTTTGTGACCGAGCGTTGGCTGGGTGGCACCCTGACGAATTTCGCGACCATCAAGCGCTCCATCGCCCGCATGAAGCAGATTGAGAAGATGGAAGCCGACGGCTCCATTCTCAACTACGGCAAGCAGGAGCAGGCCGTTTACCGCCGCGAATGGGCCCGGCTGAACAAGTATTTTGAAGGCATCCGCCAGTTGGAGAAGTTCCCGGCCATCATGTTCGTGGTGGACGTGAAGCGGGAGCACAACGCCGTGGCCGAAGCCGTGCGCCTGAAAATCCCGATGGTGGCGCTGGTGGACACGAACTGCAATCCCGACCCGATCGCCTATCCGATCGCCGGCAACGACGACGCCATCCGCTCCGTGCGGCTGATCCTGAACACGGTCGTCCAGGTCATCGGCCAGGCCCGCGCCGAGTATGAATCCAAGAGCGCGCGCCGCAAGAAGACCGACGACCAGAGCGCCCCGGCCGAAGTGCCCGCCGCCGTTCCGGTGGTGGCGGAAACACCGGCTCCCGTGGTGGAAGCGGTCGCCGCCGTTCCGGCCCAGGCCTGATTTGGGATTCCACCGGAACCGGGCGAAACCGCGCAGGCGGCCTCGCCCGGGCTTTCCGTTGGAAGCCTGCAACAACCTTCAGACAACTAGAAACCTAGGAATTTTATGGCTGAGATTACAGCAGCGGCAGTCGCAAAACTGCGCGAGATGACGAACGTGGGGATGATGGATTGTAAGAAAGCCCTCATCGAAACCAACGGTGACCTGAGCGCGGCGGTGGACCTGCTGCGCAAGAAGGGCATTGCCTCGGCGGCGAACAAGGCCGGCCGGACCGCCCGGGAAGGGATCATCGCGCAGTTCATCGCGCCCGGCGCCCGCGTGGGGGTGCTGGTCGAGATCAACTGTGAGACGGATTTCGTGGCCCGCAACGACCTCTTCCGCACCTTCGGCGAGGACGTGGCGAAGAAGCTGGCCGAAAACCCGGCCGTGGACTTGGAAGCCGACCGCGTGGCCGCCTTCACGAAGCTGCGTGAGAACATCAAGATCGCGCGTTCCCACCGCATCGAGGTGAGCGGCAACGGGCTGGTGGCGGCCTACATCCACACCGGCGCCAAAGTGGGCGTGCTGGTGGAAGTCACCGCCGGCAAGGAAAGCACCGTGGCGTGCGAGGAATTCAAGCAGTTGGTGAAAGACATCACCCTGCAAATCGCAGCCGGCAGCCCCTCGGTGGTCTCCCGCGAGCAGGTGAATGTGGACGTGCTGAACAAGGAAAGGGAAATCGCCGCCGCCCAGTTCAAGGACAAGCCGCCGCAGGCGATCGCCAAGATCGTGGAAGGCAAGCTGGAGAAGTTCTTCCAGACCTGCTGCCTCGTCGATCAGGGCTTTGTGAAGCGCAACTCGGAAATCTCCGTCAAGGAGCACATCGCCACTGTGGCCAAACAGTTGGGCGACGAGATCAGCGTGCGCTGCTTCACTCGGTTCCAGGTGGGCGATGCGCCCGCCGCCTGAACGAACATCGATCCATTTGCGCCGGACCCGGTTTCACGACCGGGTCCGGTTTTTTGCTTTCTGGGGGGGAATCAGGCCAGCAGGCGGGGATCAAAAGCGAAGTCGATTGGCGGACTCAGCGTGATTTTTCGGAAATCAGCATGGGCCGGGTTCAGGAGGAAGTTCGTTTCCTGGGGGAGGAGGACGCTCGGCACGGCCAGGATGGCCGAGCGCGCGGACCGCACCCACTCATCCCCCCATTGGCGCGTGGAGGAGGGGGCCGGTTCCAGGCGCCAATCCCCGGGCCATGCCCCCGGTTCCAACCGCTCGACCAGGCTGGCATTGAACTCGATCCGGATGAATTTGAAAGCGAACCGCACCGGGGGCTCCAGATACGCGTACTGAAGAACACCAAAATTGCGTTGACAGTTTTTTGGAAGAAAGGCGACACTCTCGCCCATCGCCGTTGCTGTAACAGAGCTTGTTCGGCTCGCCAACATTAAATCAATTGCGAAAAACAGACATGAATAATCAAAGTCAATTACCCTCGTATATCACGAGTGCTGTCCCGAATCCTCAGGGCAACCGCGCTCCCTGGTACTCCAACACGGCCCCGACGTATGCCGGCATTTTCCTTTGGTTTGTGTTCTGGCAGGGGGCGGCCGAAGGCCCCGGCGCGGCGGGCACCCTGTCGCAGGGCGTGGCCTGGGCGCTGATCAGCCTCGCCATTTCGGCGGTGGTTTGCCATTTCCTGTTTTATCTGGTGCCGGGTTTGCTCGGCCAAAAGACCGGCCTCCCGCTCTACATCGTCGGCACCTCCACGTTCGGGGCCACGGGCGGCTTCATCATGCCGGGCTTCCTGATGGGTCTGTTGCAATTCGGCTGGCTCGGGGTGAACGTTTATTTCTCCTCCCTGGCGCTGGCGGAAGTGATTCCGGTGTCCGCCAAAATCATCATGGTCGTCTGGGGCGTGCTGGCGGCGTTTGTCGGTTTGAAGGGCATTCAGTATGTCGCCAAGGTGGCCACGTTCCTGCCCCTCATTCCCCTGGTGATCATTGCCATGTTGCTGGCCAAGACCCTTGGCAGCGTGGGCAGCTTTGACCCCGCCGCCCTGAACAAGGCGGGCGAGGTGGCGGCGGCTGTCACCGGCCAGGCGGTGGCTCCCAGCCACTTTGCCGTGCTCGCGGCAACCTTGACCGCCGTGGTGGGCTTCTTTGCCACCGCCGGTGCGGCGGGTGTGGACTTCGGCACCAACAGCCGGAATCCTCAGGATGTGAAGATGGGCGGCTTGGTGGGCATTGTGTTCGCGATCATGCTGACGTCGGGTGCCGCCCTGCTGATTGTCGCGGGTGTCTATGGCAACTCCTCGCTGATGGCGGGTGCGGTGGCCAACAAGGCCGGCCTGAACGCCTTCCAGATGATCCCGGTGGTGCTGGGCAAGGATCTGGCCAAGTGGCTGTTCTTCCTGCTGGCCATCGCGGCCTTCCCCCCGGCCTGCTTCTCCTCCTTCATCGCGGCGAACAGCTTCCGGACCACCCTCCCGAAGGTCAACCCCTTCATCTCCGTGGGCATTGGGGCGGCCATCAGCATCATTCTGGCGGTGACGGCCCTGGCGGGCAAGGCGATCATCGTCTTCCAGATCATCGGCGCCTCGTTCGGCCCGATCTGCGGCGCGATGATGGTGGACTATCTGATCAACGGCAAGCAATGGACCGGACCGCGCGCGGGCTTCAACCCGGCGGGCTGGATCGCCTGGGCCGCCGGTTTCACGGTGGGCCTGCTCCCCATCATCAAAGTGTATGATGTCCCGGCCGCGCCAGTGACGGCGTTCATCGTCGGCACGGTGGTGTATTATATCTGTGCCAAGGCGGGCCTGCTCTCGCCGGTGGTGCCGCTACCCAAGAAGTGACGTTTGCCCGCATGTTTTAAGCACACCGCCCGCCGGACCTCGCTCCGGCGGGCGGTCCTTTTTTTCCCCGGCCTGCAGCCTTTGCCCTGCCAAGGCCCAACCTCCTTCGCGCCAGCGTCTTGGTGCGTGCGGCTTGCCGCCGCCTTGTGGGGCTTGCGTACGCTCAGGACGACCCCCCTTCATCACCAAACCAAAGCTCATCCCCTTCTTCCCATCCCCAAAACACCCGAAATCCACAGCGCACACATCAACAACACCACTATTGCCAGACGGCGGGAGTTTCAGTAATGTCGCCCTCAAGCACCCGCAGTCAGGTACCCTGCCCAGCCTTGTGGCCGGTGGTGAGGCCGAAACCCGGGCGCGTTGAATTTTTATGCAACACCTAACACGTCGAAACTTTCTCAAGGCCACCTCGATGGCCGCACTGGCCACGACTCTTTCACCCCGGACCTGGGCCCAATCCGAGGGTGCCAACGGCGATATCCGGGTGGCGGTGGTGGGGTTTGGCGGCCGGGGCGGGGATCATATCAAGGGTTTCAGCGAGCTGAAAGGGGTGCGCCTGGTGGCCCTGTGTGATGCGGATAAGAATGTGCTGGAGGGGGCCGCCAAACGCCTGGAGGCTAAAAACGTCAAAGTGGCGACCTACACCGATGTGCGCCAGCTCCTGGAGAACAAGGAGATTGATGCCATTTCCACCGCCACGCCCAATCATTGGCATTCCCTCATTGTGGTGTGGGCCTGTCAGGCGGGCAAGGATGTGTATGTGGAAAAGCCGATCTCCCATAACGTCTGGGAGGGTCGCCAGGCCGTGTTGGCGGCGCGCAAGTACAAGCGCATTGTCCAATGCGGCACCCAAAGCCGCTCCAGTCCCAGCCTGCACGAGGCGTTTGCCTGGCTGCATGCGGGCAATCTGGGCAAGATCAAGGTGGCCCACGGGCTCTGCTACAAACCCCGCGCCAGCATCGGCAAGACGGAGGGGCCACAGCCCATTCCCGCCGGGGTGGATTACGATCTGTGGTGCGGTCCGGCGCCGAAGGATCCCCTGACCCGCAAGAAGCTGCACTATGACTGGCACTGGGTCTGGCCCACCGGCAACGGCGACCTGGGCAACCAGGGCATCCACCAGATGGACATCGCCCGCTGGTTCCTGAAGCAGGACGCCCTCTCCCCCCGCGTCTTCAGCGTGGGCGGTCGTCTGAGCTATGTGGATGACGCCACGACGCCCAACACCCAGATTGTCTATCATGATTATCCCAAGGCCCCGCTGATTTTCGAGGTGCGCGGCCTGAAGACCTCGGATTATCGCGGTGCCAAGATCGGCGTGATCATCACGTGTGAAAACGGCCAGATGGTGATCCCCAGCTACACCAGCGCCATTGCCTACGACAAGGAGGGGAAGGAAATCAAGAAGTGGAGTGGCGGCGGCAACCATTACGAGAACTTCATCGCCGGGGTGCGCAGCCGGAAAAAAGAGGTGCTCAAAGGGGATATCCTGGAGGGGCACCTGTCCAGCGCGCTCTGCCACACGGGCAACATTTCGTATCAGCTCGGCAAACCGGCGGATCCGGAGGTCATCCGGGAGACCATCAAGGGAAGCAAGGATCTGGCGGAAAGCTACGGCCGGTTCGAGGAGCATCTGGGCCAGAACCAGGTGGACCTGAAAGCCACCCAGGCGACGTTGGGTGTGTTCCTGACCATGAATCCCAAAAAGGAACGTTTCGTGGGCAACGAGGCCGCCAACGCCATGCTCACCCGTCCCTACCGCGCTCCCTATGTGGTGCCGGAAAAAGTCTAATTCCGGAACGTCAAAGTGGCTGAGTTGAAATAGCGGGAAATCTGTAAAGAGTTTGATCTATCACCACTGCGCGGCGTGCAGAAACCCTGCTCTGCCGCGCAGTTCGTTTCCCCGCTCACGTTTTACGTTTCACGTCTCAGCCCCGCAGAAATCAGCTCAACCGCATCGGCATCACGACATAGAGGTAAGGCCCATTCGTCTTCACCACTCCGGGGCTCAACTCATCGATCAGGTCCAGATAGACTTCATCCTCTGTCAGCGCGTTCAGCGGCTCGATCAGGTAACCCGGATTAAAGGCGATGGCGATGTCCTTGCCCGAGTAATTCACAGCCATCGTTTCGCGCGATTCGCCCACATCCGGCGTGTTGGCGCTGATCGCCAGATTGTGCTTCGTGAAACTCAGCTTCACCGAGTTCTGCTTGTCGCTCGTCATCAGCTCCGCCCGCTTCAATGCGTGCAGGAAATCCTCACGCGCCAGGGCCACGCGCTCCTTCGTTTCCGAGGGAATCACCTGCCGGTAATTGGGGTAACTTCCCTCAATCAGCTTCGTGATGACCAAAATCGAGGATCCTTTGTCGTCCTTTAACGAGAACGCCGCCTGGTTCTCGTTGTAGTTGATCTCCACCGTTCCCTTGTCCTGAAACAACCGGTTCAGCTCCGATACCGCCTTCGACGGCACGATGAATTCCCCCTGTCCGGCTTCCGTCACATCCACTTCTTCTTCCACCAGCGCCAGGCGTCGGCCATCCGTCGCCACCATCGTGACCTTGTGCTCCTTCAGGCTCATGAAGATGCCGTTCAACACATACCGCGATTCATCCGCCGACGCCGCAAAGCAGGTCCGCCGGAGCATCGCTTTAATCTTGGCTTGGTCGAGGGAGATTTTCCGTTCATCCTTGAACGTCGGCACGGGCGGATATTCCTCCGCTGCCAACCCATGGATCCGATAGACGGAACTTCCGCCGGAAAGGCCGCACTTGTTTTTGTCGTCCACCTCCAGCTCCAATTCCAGCGCCCCCATCTCCCGCACGATGCTGAACAGCTTGCGGGCGGGCAAAGTCGTTGCCCCCGGCTCTATGACCTGCGCTGTCACCGCACAGCAGATCGTTACGTCCAGATCGGTGGCGGTCAGTTCCAATCGGTTTTCGACGGCTCGCAGCAATACGTTCGAAAGGATCGGCAACGTGGTGCGCGTCGAAACGATGTTTTGAACGGCCTGGAGTCCGTTCGCCAATTGTTCTTTGGCAATGGTTAACTTCATCGATGCCCTTATTATTACTCAACTGTTAAAGAAAACCAGTATTAATATTATGGGTTGTGAATAAACCAAACAGCCGATGCTGTCAAGTGTTTGACAATGGGTTACACCGAAAAACCACTTGGGTAAAACCCGCCGGTAGGTTCTGAATGGACCCGGGCTTTGTGAACTCCTCGCACCTCTCGACATCTTGTTCACATCAGGACCAGAGGCTTTCCCGGATCTTATTAACAGGCCAGGTGTGTACCACCTGAAGGTTATTCCTTGGCGGATGTTCCAAAGTCGGATTGGTTTTGTAATCTGCTAAGCGTTGCCATTCCGTTTTTCCCCGCTATAGTGTCCCCATGAATGCATGGCATACGACGGGGTTGGTTGCGACCGGGAACCAGCCCTCATTCGCCCTCCTGGCCAATTCGGTGGTTTTCGTGGCGGTTGCCCTCATCGGGGCGTTGGTGATTCTGGCGTTGATCCTGGGTCTCTGGGTCATGAGCCTCTACAACGGCTTGGTCAGGCTCCGCCAGTTGGTCCGAAACGGGTGGGCCCAGATTGATGTCCAGTTGAAACGGCGTCATGACCTCATCCCCAACCTGGTCAATACGGTCAAAGGTTATGCCGGGCATGAGAAGGGCACCCTGGAGGCGGTCATTAATGCCCGTGCCCGTGCCACCAGCGTCACGCTGCCTGCGGATGTCATCAAGGCCGAGGGCGAACTGAGCGGCGCGTTGGCGCGCCTCCTGGCCGTCACTGAGGCCTATCCCGACCTGAAGGCCAACCAAAACTTCCTCGCCCTCCAGGAGGAACTCACCAGCACGGAAAACCGGGTGGCGTTTGCCCGCCAGGCGTACAATGATGTCACCACCCAGTACAACACCGGCATCCAGACTTTTCCGGCGGTCCTGGTGGCCGGCATGCTCGGGTTCAAGGAAGAACCCCTGTTCTCCGCCCCGGACGCCGAACGGTCGGCCCCCACCGTCCAGTTCTAAACAACGGATCGATAGCGTTTTGTGGTTTGACAAAGGGCCGCTATAACCACTCGATCTTCACATCCTTGTGGTAGCCCACCAGGATGTCCACCAACTGGTTGAGCAAACTGCGCCGGATGGAAACGCTGTGCGGCAGCAGCGGGTTCTGGTAAAAGGGGTTCACCTTTTCCCCGGCCAGGAAGAGGATGCTGTCCGACCGTAACAACTCGCGGCTGAGCAGCACCGCACCATTGCGATCATCCGGCAGCGACCGCAGTTCGCCTTTGCACTCCTTGAGCAAGTGCAGGCTTGTGGAGAGCGTGAGCACGCCCTCGGTGACCAAATCCACCTCCTCCAGCAATCCGATCGGCGGCAGATCAAAACGCAGCGTGGCCATGTCCGATTCAATGCTTTTGCCAAGCTGCCGGGCCACAATGTTGCCCGTGGTGCCGCCGCAAATGACCTTGCGGCCGTCGAAATTGAGAAACCGATCCACAATCGCCTTGTCTTTGGCCTTGTCGGTCGGCGGGCCGGTCAGCACCACTAAGCGGTTGGGCTGGCGGACCGCGATTGCGACAAACGTGGCGTCGTCCCCGGGCTGCGCGTTGTAAAGATCGTTCGTTTTGCGCAGCACTGCGCGGACAATCACATCGGCGGCGTACGCCTCCATGTGATACACCCGCTCCAGAAAGGCCCCGATGCCATCCCATCCCCAGCCGAAATTCATGGTCACCCCCATGCCGGCATACAGCACGCCGTCGCTGATCAGCCCCAGCAGGTCGCCCCGTTCCAGCGTTCCTTCGGAGATGCCCAGCGTTTTGCCCTGGATGACCTCCGTGCGCTGTTTCAGAGGCGAAAGCCGACCGCGCTTCAGCAGGAACGCGGGCGGACTGTCGAAATTGATGACCTTGAAATTCCCGGTGTGATGCTGGATTTCAACGATGATGAACGTGGCGTAGGCGATCCGCCGCACCTGGCACAGCGGCAGGGTCCCCGCCACCGTCTCGATCACATCCTGCAGCGGCGCCTCCTCCCGGAACATGGTCACCACTATTTCCGCCGTCAGCCGGGCCAGGATGTTGGCTTTCACCCCGCTGCCGAGGCCGTCGGACAGCACCACGACCGTTTTGTCAGCCGTCCGGTGGACCTTGACCTGGTCGCCGCACAGTTCCTCCCCGTGCCGGTTCAGGCTGGCGGTCCCGACGTCGAAAAATGGCACTTTATGAGGCATCTTCGCGGCGCAACATTTCCAGGAGCCGAAGCAGGCAGACCTTCGTTTCGGCGGTGGTTTCTCCCAGCAGCCCGGCGATTTCCTGCGCCACACTCATTTGTTTGTCCACCACCTGGCGGACTTCCTGGATGGCCTGGCGTTTCAGCTCCTGCAGCTCCTGCCGCTGTTTCCATTCGCTGGTCATGTCCACGAAAATCCCGGCCACCACTTTCTCATCCGGCACGGGAAAGATCACCTTGCGGGCATGGAGATTGAACTGCGGATAGGTTTCCTCGTGCCCGATGATCTCCATCTGCTCCTGCAGCGCCTGTTGGAAGTCGGAGACATCGCCCAGCAGATCCTGCGCGGGGCGGCCGGCCAGCGTCGTGCTGTCCGTCTTGAACATTCGGCAGAAGGCCCGGTTGACCAGTTTGATGTGCAACTGTTCATCCAGCACCAGCAGGCCGTTGGGGTCGTGGTCCCACAGCACCTTCCACAGCGTCGTTGAGGTTTCCATATCAAATCCCTTGGCAGCGAGGCAGGATTTCCGCCTCGAAACGCTCCGTTATGTTGTCCGCGGTGAGCCCGGTGATCACACTCCCGTCAAACTTCAGCAAACGGCCATGCTCACACATTTCCAGACAGAACGCCCCCTTCACCTCCAGGCAATCCTCCAGATTGTGCCGGGCGATCAGCGACTGCATGATGGGAATCAGCCGGAATCCACCAAGTTGGTGGCAGGCCGACCCCATGCAGAGGTACAGCGTCTGCTTGGGCTTCACGGCTCGAAAGCATAGGCCACCCCAAGCCGTAGCAGAAGAAAAAATTGAAATTCCCCCACCGACCCGTCCCACAGGTCCGATTCGTCAGACGCCCCTCGCCTCCCTGGCTCCGTCAGACCCCGCTACGGCGCTTTTTCCACCTTCACATCATCGAACCGGATCGGTGTGGTCGCGTAGGGGATGCCCCAAACCGAAGGCCGCCCGGGCGCCAGCGCCGCTTTTTCCTCCACCACCACCGTCCAGGCCGTCGGCTCCGCCTCCCCGGCTGGCCAGACCTTGCCCGCCACTTGCCAGACGCCCTCCTTGACCTTGGTCACCTGCAGCTTCATCCAGGTCCATTGTCCGGGTTTCCAGGTGTAAGGCGTCGAGGTCAGCGTCTCCTCCCCTTTGTTCAATTCCAGCGCGCGCTTGCCCGCCGAAACCATCAGTTTGTAGCCCGCCACCCCGTTGAGCGCCACCCCGAACGAGGGCAGCCGCCGACCGGTCGCCGTCCCCTGCACCCGCGCACTGACCGCCAAACCATCCGCCTCGGTCGGTCCGAAGAGAATCCCGAAGGTGTCCAGCGGCGCGCCGGGCAGTTCCAAAACCCGGGTGCCCTCAAATTCCTGCACGGTGAACTGGCCATCCAAAATCATGAAGTCCGCCGGGATCTTGCCCACCTCGGTGGTTGCAAAATCGTTGGTGTACACCACCGCCGCGTTCGCGCTCACCGTCAGCCACATCCCCGCCGCCAGGGCGGCCGCCTGCCAGATTTGTTTATGCATCATGTTCGTGAATATACACCGTTTATGGACGCCGTCCGAGCGCCCGTTATTCGCCGCGCAAATTGGCCGTCAACTCCCCGCGCAGCGCCCACCGCGCCGCCACCCACGTCCAGCCCAGCCCGCTGGCCGCCACGGCCAGGAGCGTGAGCCCCAGGGAGGTCCAGGGCAACGCGGTGGCCCGGCCCAGCCACGCCGGGGCCACCGCCACCCCGGCCGCCACCAAACCCAGCCCCAGCCCCAGCCCCAGCAGGGCCGCGTGTTCCACCAGCACCAGTCCCCGCACACGCGCGGGGGTGAAGCCCACCGCCACCAGCAGGGCCAGCTCGCCCCGGCGCTCCTGCAGGTTGCGCAGCAGCACCACCGCCAGGCCCGCGCTCCCCAGCAGCAGCCCCAGCCCGCCCAGCACCTGGAAAGTCCCCAGATAAGTGTTCTGCACCGCGTTGAACTGCGCCAGCCGGCGCGGTGCCGGCAGCAGCTCCAACCCGCTGTCCCGCAGCGCCCGGCTCAGCGTTGCCGCCACCGCCCCGGCCCGGCCCGACGGTGCCTCCACCAGGAAAAAGCGGTGGCCTGACTCACCCGGAAACAGCCGCAGAAAATCCCGCTCCGCCATCACCAGATTCCCCTGCAACACCGAGTTCGCCACGCCGCCCACAATTTTCAGGCGCACCGTCTGCCCGCGCTCATCCGTGTAAGGCAGGGTGGCACCCAGTTTCAATTTCAGCGCCCACTGGATGGAGGCCGCGTCCCCGATCACCGCCACCTCCCCCGGCCCCACCGGTCGGCCCAGCAGCTCCCACAGGTTGGTGCCCTTGAAATCCCCCGGCCTCATGGCCAGGCTGAAGCGTCCCGCCAGCAGCTCCGGGTTGACCCCCAGCACCCTCGGCTTTTGCGCCTTGTTCAAATTCAGGCAGCTCGCGTCATCCCCCTCCCGCACCCGGAACGGCACCACGGTCACATCGGCCAGCTCCCGGGCCTCCAGACTGTGAAAATCGCGTCCCGCCTCCGTGTTAAGGTCGCTCACCACCGGCAGGGCTGATTGGCCCAGCAGCGCAAACCCCCCGGTGCCCGATTCCCGCCGCGCCGCGCCCTGGTTTTCATCCAGGTGAAAAACCCCGATGGACAGCACCAGGAAACTGCCGCACGCCAGCATTGTGACCACGGCCAGACTGCGTTTGCGACGCCGGGCACACCCGCTCAAACCCAGCGCTCCCAGCGTGAAGCCCGTGGTTGAACCGTGCTCTTGCCTCCGCAGCCACGCTGTCAGGGCGCTCAATCCCGCCCCCAGCAACAGGCTGCCCGCCCCGAAAAACACCCCGGCATTTTCGCGCTGTCCGCTGATGCTGGCCCACCCCACCAGTCCCATGGCGGCGGCAGTCGCCCCCGCCGCCCACCCCCGCACCCGCATCCGGTGGGGCGAAGCTCCTGCTGAGCCGTCCCCTTCCCCTCCCCCATCCCCCCGGACGCTTCCCGCCAATAGTTCCCGCGCGGGCTGCCGGGCAAATCGCCGCATGGCCAGCCACACCGTCCCGCCGCAAACCGCCAGGGCGGAGCCCAGGCCGATCGCCACGGAGACCGGCGTCACATGCACGGATAAAGCCGTCGTCCCCACCGCATCCCGCCAGATCGTGGTGAGCCCGCGCAGCGTGGCCTGGGCGTAAAACCAGCCGCCCACCGTGCCCAGCAGCGAGCCCGCCAGCGCCAGCGCCCAGCCTTCCGCCAGCAACACCCGGCGCACCTGCGCGGGGGTGAACCCGGTGGCCAGAAGAATCCCGATTTCCGGCATCCGCTGCTCCCAGCCCAACTGGAACAGCAGCGCCATCAGCACCAGCGCCGCCGCAATCAGGAAAAAGCTGAAGCCGAGGAACAACTGGCTGAAATCCTGTCCCCCCCCGGCGGCGGCCAGCGCCCGCTCCCGTTCCGGCTCGAAGCGCAGCCCGAAATCCGCCGGGGCCAGCGCCCGCTGCAATTGCCCCGCCAATCGCGTCCGGGCCGCCTCCAGGGATTCTCCCGCCGCCGACCAGCGCAGCGCGGTCAATCCGCCAAAACGGTTTGCCCAAAGTGCCTGCCCCGCTGCGCTTGATATGTAGGCCTTCGGGGTGCCCCGGTGCTGCTTCCAATACTGCTCATCCTGGTCCCGGATCTTGTGCGTCAGCGGAAAACCCGCGTCCCACTCATGCGTGCTTTCCGCCTTGGACAACCCGGGAAACTCCGGCATCAGCGTGCGATCCGCCCACCGTCCCGAGAGCGGCACCACCGCCCTCACGCGGAACTGGTTGGTGCGCTCCACCAGGCGGCCTCCGGATTCCGGCATGAAATACTGTACCCCCACCCGATCCCCCACGCCCACGTGCAAATCGCTTGCCAGCCATTCGTTCACGAGGATTTCATCCGGCTTCAGATCGTCCGGCGCCAGCGGCGCGCCCACCGCCGCCACCATGCTGTAAGGGGTGGCATTCGTGCCGCAGGTCAGCAAATTGGCCAGGTACGTCAGCACCGGCTGGGCCTCGGCGGCCGCCCGGCTGGCTGTCACCGCCGGATCCAGGAAAATGCGCCGGCTGATCAGCTCCACTTCCTTGCGCTCCGGATGGGTGCGCAACTCCAGCTCCAAATCCTCCAGCCGCCACACCTCCTTGAGCCGCGCATTCAGGCGATCCGTCACCCCCGGCTCCGTCCCGCCCCCGGCCAGCAGCAGGTTGGCCCGGCCATTCAGACCCGCCAACCGCGCCAGCCGTGCATATGGGACAAAGGCATTCAGTGGTGGCGTCTGCCCCGCCTGCAAACTGAAATTGCCCCCCGCCGTCCCGGGCACCACCCCCGCCACCGTCCCCCGCAAGGCCACGCTGGCATCCGCCCGGGGCGTGATCGGCATATCCCGGGACAACACCGAGGGCTTATGGATGCGAAACACCACCTCATCCCCGGGCCTCGCCTGCAATTGGGCCGCCAGCGCCTCGTTCAACCACACGGCCTCCTCCGCCCTTTCCAGGTTCGGAGGTGTGGCTCCCGCCGCCCAGAAATTCGTGCCCACCCCCAGCAGGTGGACCTGGTTGGCCCGCGCGGATTGATCCTGCCTGGTCACACTGGCTGGCAGGCGCAACACCGCTGCCGTGGGGGCCTCCCCCGC
Source organism: uncultured Verrucomicrobiota bacterium (assembly GCA_903930345.1). Classification (GTDB taxonomy): domain Bacteria; phylum Verrucomicrobiota; class Verrucomicrobiia; order Limisphaerales; family CAIYYI01; genus CAIYYI01. Next base: position 14,070 of record CAIYYI010000152.1, on the reverse strand, counting down.
CAGCCGCTGGGCCAGTTCCACCGTGAAAAACCGGTCGGCTGGCGCGAGGGCGGCCGTCACCCAGCCCAGCCGCTCCAGCGCCAATGCCCGCATGCTGCCCCGCACCGAGTCCCCCACCATCAGCGCGCCGATCAGCACCGCGCTCCCCACGGCGGCCCCCAACACCACCCCCAGGTGGGCGCGTGCGTGATGGCGCAAACTGCGCCGCATCAAAGTCCAGAGATTCATGTCTTGAGCCATCGGATAGGATTGCCCCGCACCATCGCACCGCCAACCGGCCCGGGCAACGACAAAAGGCGCTCCCCCCGTGAGGGGAGCGCCTGGCAAAGCTTGGGCTAAGAAACGTCAGCCGCAGCCGGCTTACGCCTTGGCGGCTTCCGCTTTCTTATAGGTTCGCTTCAAAGGCTTGACCACCAAGCCCTTCTTGATGGCGGTGGCCGCCACGCGAATGTAGCGGACTTCTCCGTCCACCACGGCCTTCACGCGCTGCAGGTTCGGCAGAAAACGGCGCTTTGTGATCGCCGTGATATGCGTGCCGATGCCGCCCTTTTTCTTGGCCTTACCACTGCGCCAAATGCGGCTCCCTTTGCGGGGCCCCTTACCAGTCAGTTTACAAATTCGAGCCATATGTCAATCTTCTGTATAACAGGAAGGGTCAGGCTATCAGCAACCCACCAGGGCTGGCAAGTGCCAATTTTCAAAAACGCCCACAAAAAGCCGTATCCGCACAAATAATGGTTTGCATACATCTGATTACAAAGTATTTATATAATATATTCGCATTACACAATCGAAAAGAGCCACGCCGCCCCACTACCAGCAAGTCGACGGCTTGCCAGCCATTACCCTGTGGATGAGCGCAGCGACACCACCGGACCATCATCCCCAAACCCTTCCCGACCCCGGCCGGGGTCGCAGAATGAACCCTTGCAGGCGGTCGATTGCTTCTCGCCAAACAGCGACTGGCAGGCTAGGGTGGATTTCAGCACTATCATCCGGTTACCGGACCGGGGAATTCCTCTTCAGCGGCATGAAAATATTTTTATGGCTTTCAGCGGCTGCGATTGCGGTCGTCTGCGTTGCGTGTTGGGCGGCAGCGCATGTGCTCGTTCAATCGTGGTATCACAAATTTGCGGGGGTCCCCGTTCCGTATTTTACCAGGGTGGTCTTGCTACCGTATGGTTGGTTGTTGCTCTGCCCTCTCATTTGGGTGGCCTACGCAGCAACCCTCAGTTTTCGGAAGGATATAACGCCGTGCGCAGCCTTTCTTTTCTTGGGAACAGCAGTCCTGGGGATCGCGTTGATTGTGTCGTCTGTTACGATTGCATTGCTTTTGCCCTATGTGCAGATTGTCGATTTTTGAGCGTGCCGAAGCCAAATTACTGCTCCTCCGATAGGGCAACACCACCCCAAACACATCCACAGACTCGGGAGGATGCCAGGTGCTGATTTCCCCGGCTCCTCCACCAGTCAGCGATCCCAAAAACAACGCTTGGCACCCCATTTTTAACCCTCGTCCCTTGTGAACCCTCGAGCCGAAGCTCGCGTGTCCTTCACAGGACGCAGAAGCGCAACAAGATGCGGATGCGGCCAGAGGCGTGGAAAAGGGTTTCCTATTTGCCGTTTGCCTGGGCTGGCGCCTTCGGTTTGGTGGTCATCTCAAAATCATCCGTGCGAAACGGCGTCACCGGCAGCCCGTCCTTGCTGAAAAGATTGCAAACCGGGTTATCCGCCCACCCGTAGCGCACCGCGACAGGTTTGGGAACCTGCTCGGCGGAGACCTCCACCCGGTCGTTGCCTACAACGACTCCCTTGGCCCAGTGCCACACTCTGTCCTCCCCGCAGACCGCAAACCCGACCGCCTCGTTGACATCAAACGCGCGCAGGCTGCTGCCAAAACAATCAAAGGCCAGGATGGCCTTGCTGCCGGCTATCTCCAGTTTCTTGAACTCGGGACTGCGGTAGGGAAGCTGCATCCCGTAGTCCTTGACCAGCGCCCAGCGGACCAGGCGGGCCGCCACAGCATGCTTGTTTTTCGGGTGGATGTCCTTGCCTTCGCCCAGATCAATGATGACCGCCTGGCCGGTGTTGGGGAGCTTCAGCGTGCGGGTCTGCGTTTCCCTCAGCTCTGCCCAGGCGCTCTCGCCCGGCTCCGGTTTCTCCGCCATGTAATCCGCCAGTTGGACCCAGTAGAAGGGAAAATCGCCCTGGTTCCATTCCTTGCGCCATTGCTCGATCAGGAAGGGAAACAGTTCGGCGTGCTCATGGGCGCGCCCGGCATTGGATTCGCCCTGGTACCAGATCACCCCTTTGATCCCGTAGCCAAGGGTGGGGTTCATGACGCCACAGAAAATATTGCCGGGGCGTGCGTTGCCGGTCAGCCATTCCTGCGGAGATCGGGGCTGGCGGGGGATCGTCTTGCCCTCGGCTTTCGCCTTGGCGGCGTTTTGCTTCCACTTGGCCAGCTGTGCCTCGTGATCGGTCTTGGCTTTCTCGGTCTGCATGGTGGTCTCGGTTTTGACCGTGTTTTCCATGAGCGTCTTGAAGCGGGGATCCTTTTCCAGCCACTCGCGTCGCACCCAGGCCTCGGCGGCCGAACCGCCCCAGGAATTGTCGATCAAGCCGACCGGCACATTGAGGATCCGGTGCAGGTACCGGCCATAGAAGAAGCCGACGGCGCTGAAGCTGGTGGCCGATTGCGGCGTCGAAGGTTTCCACTGGCCTTTGAAATCCTTCTGCAGCTCCTGGGTGCCCACCTGGGGCACCTTGATCAGGCGAAGCTGCGGCAGGTTCGAGGCGGCGGCTTCAATGTCCCCGTTCCAATCGCCCCCGAGAGTGAAGCCCATGTTCGATTGGCCGGAGCACATCCAGACTTCGCCCACCAGCACATCCTCAATCACTTTTTTCTCACTGCCGGTGATGGTCAGCGTCTGCGGTGTGGCATTGGCCGGAACGGGGTCCAGCTTCACGGTCCAGCGGCCATCCGGACCGGCTTGCGTGGATTTTGTCTGATCGGCGAACGTCACGGTCACCGTGGTGCCGGGCGCGTCCCAGCCCCAAATCGGATTGGCCTGCTTTTGCTGGAGAACCATATGGTCGCCGATGATGGCCGGCAGTTTCAGTTCTGCCTGCAACGCCGGCACCAGCCCCAGGACCAGCGCCAGAAACCAAATAAAAAAGCCTGAAAAATGCCGGGGCTGGTTTGTTCCCACGACAGGGGAAACCTTTGGACAATCGGGATTCATAGTTTCGACCATGCTAAAATGACCGGGCTGCGAGTCGAGATAAAAAAAGCTTCCAAGCGCCGGAGACTTATTTTCCATTTTTTAGTGCTTTTCGAGGTGAGCGTTTTATCCTGATCCATTCCTGAGTCTTGGAATGGCGGTTTGATGTTTTATGAATAAGGTACTGGTGATGATGCGGAAGGCAGCCAGGCTGGCCTTGATCGTTTGTCCGGTTCTGGCGCAGCCACTGAACGCGGCCGAAAATCTGAAACCGGCGAGCTTGGATTTTCCTCCAGCGGAGCCGATGAGCGTGTGGTTTGTGAAGCCCGCCAGCTCTTTTCATCAGTCCAGTGTGGTTGGCAATGGACGTTTGGGGGCGATGGATATGGGCGGGGTTGGCAAGGAGCGAATTGTTCTCAATGAATCTTCCGTCTGGACCGGCGGCCCTTACGACGGGAACCGCTACGACGCTTATCAATGTTTGCCGGATGTTCGCAGGAATCTCTTCGATGGCAACATCGGTGCCGCGCAAAGCGAGCTGTCCAGGAATTTCGGTTATCCCGCTGGTGTGAGCGGTTGGAATGATCGGGATCAATTTGGAACATACCAGACGCTCGGGGATTTGACCGTCACCTTTGGCGGCAAAATCACGGAGTCGAGAGTCTCATCCCCCAGCGGACACGAGAATGGCGACGGCAAAACGATCGCCAACTGCATTGATGGCGATGCCAAAACCAAGTGGTGCATTGACAAGGCGGGCAAGGCCGTGGTTTGGCAGGTCGAATTGGTCAAAGAGCAGACGGCTCCGGCATATTCGTTTACCAGTGCCGACGATGCCCCGGGTCGTGATCCGCAGGTGTGGGTGCTCCATGGATCCCCCGATGGCAAAACATGGTCGGAACTTGATCGTCAAAACTTGGGTAAGCCTTTTGAAAAACGGCACCAGGCGAAGACCTTTGCCATCGCAAAGCCGTCCGCCTATCGCTTCTATCGCTTCACCTTTACTCCACAGGAGTCCTTTTTCCAGGTGGCAGAAATCGCGCTGTCGGGCATTGATGTGGGCGCGCCTTCTTCTTCGTCCGAGGGTTACCGGCGAGACCTTAACCTGATGACAGGCGTGGCCACCACCCGGTATGTTCAAGAGGGGGTCGTCTTCACGCGCGAGCTGGTGGTCTCCAAGCCGGACGAGGTGATGGCGCTGCGACTCAAGGGCGATAAACCGGGAGCCCTTTCCTTTTCGGCGTCCCTTTCCCGTCGGGAAAAAGCGGTCATCGAAAAGGAAGGCGGTTATCAACGACTGGAAGGCCAGCTCCCCTTCCACCCGCCCAAAGGTGTGACCGGTGAGGGCGTCCGATATCTGGCTATCCTGGGCGCGACCGCCAAGGGCGGCAAGGTCATCACTTCGGCATCTGGCATCTCCGTTGAAAATGCGGATGAAGTGACCCTCATTGTTTCAGCCGGCACTGATTTGTTCGACAAGGGATATGCGTCGCGGGTGCGACAGCGTTTGAAGAAGGCACTGTCGAAGCCGTTTGAATCCATTCAGAGCGGCGCGGCTGCCGATCATGCATCCTTTATGAACCGCTGCCGGCTCTCGTTGCCGGAGGGCGCCAACTCCCGGTTGCCAACGCCAGAGCGCGTTCGGCAGGCGGAGGCCGTTTCCGATCCCGCGCTGGCGGCGCTCTATTTTCAGTTCGGACGCCACCTCTTGGTTTCCGGCTCCCGGCCCGATTCGCAGCTTCCAACCAATCTGCAAGGGATTTGGGCTGAGGAATACGACACCCCGTGGCGAGGTGATTTTCATAGCAATATCAACCTGCAAATGAACTATTGGCCGGCGGAGATCGCGAATCTGTCGGATTGCCATCTGCCCCTCATGCGGTTTATTGAGGGTGTCGCCAGAGAGGGCCAGAAGACAGCCAAGGCTTATTACAATGCCCCCGGTTGGATGGCCAACCACACTCAAAACCCTTGGTTTGATACCTCCCCAAGCAACTTGGGCGCGTGTGTCGGCCCCACCTGCGGCGCGTGGCTGGCCCAGCATATTTGGACGCATTATGCCTTCACGTTGGATAAGGGGTTTCTCAGGAAGTATTACCCGGTCATGCGCGGTGCCAGCGAGTTCTCTCAGGCCATATTGGTCGAGGAGCCCAAGACCCGGTTGCTCGTGACTGCCCCGTCCAATTCGCCTGAAAATTCATATCACTACAGTGACCGCGAGGGAAAGAAACGAACGACTTCGTTTTGTGTGGGTTCAACGTTTGACTTGCAAATCATCCGCGACCTGCTGGCTCGCACCGCGGAGGCAGCACGCATCCTGGGCAAGGACAAGGATTTTGCCAAAGGCCTGGATGTCACCCGGGCCAGGCTCATGCCGACCCGTGTGAATACAGAAGGCCGCATCATGGAATGGCAGGAGGATTTTGAGGAAGCCGAAATCCAACACCGCCACAGTTCACACCTTTGGGGCCTGTACCCGGGAACGGAGATCAATCCCCAGACGCCTGAACTCTTCAAAGGCGCCCGGCTGTCTCTTGAACGCCGCGGCGATGCCTCCACAGGGTGGTCCATGGCTTGGAAGGCGAATTTCTGGGCGCGCATGCAGGATGGCGACCATGCCAACAAGCTGCTCTCGATGCTCATCGGCCGTGGCGCGCAGAATCTCTTTTGCCTCCATGCCCCATTCCAGATCGACGGAAACTTCGGTGGCTGCGCCGCCATCGGCGAAATGCTCATTCAAAGTCACGAACTCACCGCCGACGGCGCCCCCATCCTGCGTCTCCTGCCAGCATTGCCGACAACTTGGGCAACGGGTTCCGTCCAGGGTCTGCGCGCGCGCGGCAACTTCACTGTGGACATGCAGTGGAAGGACGGCAAGGTAACCGACTACCGCATCACCTCGCCCCAGCCGCGCCAGGTGACCATCGTGCTCAATGGTGAAACAAAAACAGTGACGGCACAAAAACGCTGAAATCTGGCCAGATCCAGGCGCTGCGTCCTCAACCAAGGGGCCATTCGTTCACCCCTTCGCCTTTTCTTTAATGCGTGCTATTGTGGAGCGGTTCGTGTTAAACTGACCCAAGTCATGAAATGGTACGCGTTATTAATCGCTCTGCATCTGGCCTTCGCCGCCTCGGCGGCGGTCTCCCCTGCCCCCGCCCGCTCGGCGGAGGATAAGCTCACGCCCGGCTCTGATGACGCCAAGATCGCCCGCGTGGCGGTCGCGCTCCTGGAGCGGATGCACTACAATCAGCACGCTTTCAACGATGATTTCTCCTCCAAATTCCTGGACCGCTACGTTGACGCCCTTGACATGGGCCGCATGTTATTCATCAAGAGCGACTTGGAGGACTTTGAACGCTGGCGCAATCGGCTGGATGATCTGACCGTGCGCTTCGGTGACACCTCCCCGGCGGAGTACATCTTCACCCGGTTCATGGAACGTTTTGAGGAGCAGGTGGCCTTTGCCACCAACATCCTCGCCACCAACAAATTTGAGTTCACCTCGGATACCCGCTACGTCTTCAACCGCAAAGACCTGCCCCGGCCCAACTCCCTTGCGGAGGCGCGCACCATCTGGCTGGATCGCATCCGCTATGAGTTCCTTCAGGAGAAACTCAACAAGCAGAAGCCCGCTGAAATCGTCAAAACCATCACCAGCAGGTACATGCGTCAGCTCCGCACCCTGCGTGAATTCGATAGTGACGAGATCTTCCAGATTTACCTCTCCGCGTTGGCCCGTGTCTATGATCCCCATTCCGAATACATGGGCAAGCCGTCCTACGACAACTTCAACATCAGCATGAAGCTGGCCCTGTTTGGCATCGGTGCCGTGCTCACCTCGGAGGATGGTTACTGCAAAATCCGCGAACTCATGCCCGGACCCGCCATGCGCAACAAACAGGTCAAGCCCAATGACCGCGTGGTCGCCGTCGCCCAGGGCACCAATGACCCGGTGGATGTCGTGGACTGGAAACTCAACAAGGTGGTCGAGCTGATCCGCGGGCCCAAAGGCTCTGAAGTCCGCCTCACCATCATTCCGGCGGATGCCACGGATCCCTCCGTTCGCAAGGTCGTGAGCCTCATCCGGGATGAGATCAAGCTTGAGGATTCCGAAGCCAAGGCCAAGCTCTTGGAAATTCCTGCCGCAAAAGGCAAACCTTTGCGCTTGGGCATCATTGATCTCCCCTCCTTTTATGCCGATCTCGGCAATCGCGCCGCCGACCACAAAAGCACCACCACCGATGTCAGCAAGCTCATCAAAAAGCTGAAGGAAGAGAATGTCCGCGGCATCATCCTCGACCTGCGCCGCAACGGCGGCGGCTCTCTGGATGAGGCGATCAACCTCACCGGCCTCTTCATCAAGGAAGGCCCCGTCGTGCAGGTGAAAGACCCGGATGGCACCATCACCGTGGATCGCGACACCGACCCGGCCGTTCTTTACGAGGGGCCCCTCGTCGTGTTGACCAGCCGCTTCAGTGCCTCGGCCTCGGAAATTCTGGCCGGTGCGCTGCAGGATTACGGCCGCGCTCTCGTGGTGGGCGATAGCTCCACCCATGGCAAAGGCACCGTGCAGTCCGTCCTGGAGCTTAACCGTTTCCTGCGGGCCACCAACAATCTGGGTGCGCTGAAGCTCACCATCCGCAAGTTCTACCGCGCCAACGGCGAATCCACCCAGCTCAAGGGCGTCATCCCCGACCTCATTCTCCCCTCGCCCAACAACTTCGCCGAGATCGGGGAGTCCGCCCTCCAGAACCCGCTCCCCTGGGACACCGTGCCCCCGGCCAAATTTGATCCCGTCAATCATGTCAACCCCTTGCGCGCCGATCTGTCCCGTCGTTCCGCCGCCCGTGTGGCAAAGGACCGGGACTTTGACTTCCTGCGCGAGGAGATTGAGCGCTACAAAAAGGCCAAAGAGGACAAATCCATCTCCCTGAACGAGGCGGTGCGCCTCAAGGAGAAGCAGGAGACGGAAACCCGCACCAAGGCCCGCAAAAAGGAACTTGAAAAACGGGGCGAACCCAATTTCAAAACGTTTGAGATCACCCTCAAGAACGCCGAGCTGCCCGGCCTGCCCCCCCCATTTGTGAAAACCAACGAGGTTGCCAAAGCCGTCAGCCCGGAGAAGGAAAAACCCAAGGCCCACAGCGGCGATCCCACCCTGGAGGATGGGGAGGAAAAGGATGACCCCATGCCGTCGCTGGACATTGGCATGGAGGAATCCAAGCGTGTCCTGACGGATCTTATCCAGCTCCTGGACAAACCCGGCTCCGTGGCCGGTAGCCGTTAGGCCGCCGCCGCCGGTCAGAAATTCGTTTCCACCAGCGGCCGGTACACCAGTTCGTGGACCACCACATCCTCCGGCGCGGTCAGGCACAGCACGATCATCCGTGCCGCTGAATCCGCCCGCATATAGTCCGGCCGCGCATTTGTCCGGAAGGTGGTGTCCACGCCGCCCGGGTAAATGGCGGTCACCTTCACCCCCTGCGCCCGCGCCTCCTTGGTGAGGCATCCGGTGAATCCGTGCAGCGCGTGCTTCATGGTGGAATAGACCGAATAGTTTTCGAGCTTCGCCTTCACCACGCTGCTCAGCACATTCACTATGTGCCCGGAGCGGCGCGCCCCCATCTCCTTCAGCGCCTCGCGCGCCAGCAGAATCGGAGCGCGCACGTTGACGGCGTAGGAGTGATCCAGTGCCTCGGGCGTGACCTTTTCTATCCCCACCTTGGCCTCGTTGAATCCCGCGTTATTCACCAGTGCCTCCACGTGGCCCAGCGCCTTCTGGGCGGTTGCGTACAGATCCACCACCCGGTTGGGATCGCCCAAATCCACCGCCGCCCCCGGGCAATCCAGCTCCTTTTGCACGGCGGCCAGCGCCCGCGCGTCGCGGCCCGTCACAAACACGGCATATCCGGCCGCCTTTAACTGTCGCGCCACCTCGCGGCCGATGCCGCGTGTGGCCCCGGTGATCAACACTGTTTTCTGCATGCGCCATTCCTCGCCGATAAACCGCTCCGCCGTCAACTCCCTTCCGCTCCAACCACGAATCCCGATTGTTCCAATGGACGGCTTTTGCGCGGACAACGCGTCTCCCCCTCCAAGCCGGAGGCTTGAAAGCCATTAGCCAGGGGTTGAGGAGCCCGGCGACGACACCCCTGGAAAAGCCAAAAAAACCATCGCATCCCGGCGGGATGCCAGCACCCTGCATTGCTTCTCCCTATTCATGCCATTGGGTAAATTCGTGGTTCAACTTTTTCCTCATCCCAGTCATTGCCCCCCCTCCGTGACGTTGTGCGGGTCTCAGACTTTCCCTTGCCGGGCGCACAGCAAAAAACCGGACCCCTGTAAGGAGTCCGGTTCCGTGTTTAAAATGTCTGTTTTTTCCCCGCGTCTTACTGCTGACGCCGTTGGGGACGCCCTTGGCCGCCGCCAAAGCCGCTCATGACCTTCGTCAGCTCGTCCTTCGAGAGGAAACCATCCTTGTCCGCGTCGGCCCGGTCCATCATCCCCTGCATTCTCTCCGGCAGTTCCTCCTTGGAGAGTTTTCCGTCCCCGTTCTTGTCGTTCAACATGATCTGTTTCACCATGTCTTCCGGCGTGACACGCAATTCGTCTTCGGTGATCTTGCCGTCGCCATTCTTGTCCAGCTTCTTCAGCTCAGCCGTCGCGTTCTTGATTTCCTCAGCGGAAAGCTCGCCATCGGAATTCTTATCCAAGGCGTTCATCAGCGGGTTATAACGCAGCATCCCGCCAGGACCGCCACGGCCGGCCCCACCGGGACCGCCAGCGGGGGCTTGTTGAGCTTGGGCACACACCGCACAGGCGGCGATGGTCAGACCGAAAAGTAATTTTTTCATAATTTGTCGTTTGCTGTCTGGTTAGACGGTTCCCCTCCCGGTGTGGTTACGGGATTTTTACCGTCCTACCTATTCCCAACCAATTGTCCGTCCAGCTTGAGGATCTCCCCCGCCCGCGCCGTCCAGGGGATCTGTGCTTCCCCACTTCGGATCACACAGGCCTGCGCGCGTGCCGCCTTGAGCGTGGCGGCCACCAGCCGGCCATCCTTCCACGTCAGGTCAACCGTGAAGCCGCCGCGGGCACGCAACCCTTTGACCTCCCCCTCCGCCCAGGCCGTGGGCCGGGCCGGCAGAAGATTCAGCACCGGAACACTGCGTCCGGCCACCACTGTGGTTTCCTGGCTTTGCAGCAGCATTTCGATCACCCCGGAGGCGCCGCCGAAATTGCCGTCGATCTGAAACGGCGGGCAGGTGTCGAACAGGTTGGGCAGCGTCGATTTCCCCAACAGATCGCCCAGCAGGCGTCCGGCATGGTCCCCATCCTCAAGGCGGGCCCAGAAGTTGATCTTCCACGCCTTGCTCCAGCCGGTGCCACCGTCGCCGCGCAGTTCCAGCGTGCGCCGCGCTGCCCCGGCCAGCTCCGGGGTGGCGCGCACGTTGATGAGCGCGGCGGGATGCAGTCCGTACAGGTGTGAAACATGCCGGTGCTGCGGCTCCGCCTCGCTGAAATCTTCCGCCCACTCCATGAGCTGGCCCCGCGCCCCGGTTTCAAACGGCCTCAGTCGGCGCAACCCGGTTTGCAGGACCTCGCGAAATTCTGCGTCCAGACCCAGGATCTCCGCCGCCTGCCGGGTGTTGGTGAACAGCTCCCGGATGATCGCCAGGTCCATGGTGGCCCCGCGTGAAACACTGGCCCGCTGCACCTTGCCGGTCTCATCCTGGTAGTTGAAGTTGTTTTCCGGCGAGGTGCTGACCGGCGTCACCAGCCGCCCCCGTTCATCGGTGACCAGCCAGTCGAGAAAGAATTCCGCCGCCCCCTTCATCAGCGGGTAGGCTTCTCGCAGAAAGTTTTCATCGCGTGAGAACTGGTAGTGTTCAAACAGGTGTTCGCAGAGCCAGCCGGCGGCCATCGGCCAGAAGGCTGCTTATGCGGCCCCATCCACCGGCTCGGCGCAGCGCCAGATCGTCGTGTTGTGATGCGCCACCCAGCCGCGCGCGCCATACATCCGCTTCGCCACCCGCGCGCCGTCCACCGCCAGCTCGCGCACCATCCGCAGCAACGGCTCGTGGCAATCCGGCAGGTTGCCCGCCTCCGCCAGCCAGTAATTCATCTCCGCGTTGATGTTGATCGTGTATGCGGAGGCCCATGGCGGGATGATGTGCGGATTCCACAGCCCCTGCAGGTTCAACGGCTGCGTTCCCGGGCGCGATCCGGAGATCATCAGGTAACGGGCGAACTGGAAGTACAGCGTGGCCAGTTCGGGATCGCCCGCCAGGGTGAATTCCTTGAGCCGCTGCGGCGTGGCCACCTGGCGGCGGCCCGCCACGCTTCCCAGATGGAGGGTGGTCCGGTTGAACAACGCCTGATAATCCGTCGTATGCCGCTCTCGCAGGCCGGCGTATTTCTTAGGGGCCGCCCTGTCCAGCGCCCGCTGCACCGCGATGCTGGGATCCACCCCCTCCTTGACCGGGTCGCGGTCATAGCCGTTGAAGCTGGATGCGGCGGAATAGATCAGCAGCACTTCCCGCGTCCCCGTCACCCGCAGAGCCCCTTCCATGGCCGTGATTTTCGCCCCGGGTGCCATCACCCGCACAGCCGCTTGGAACCGCATGCCTCGGCCGCCGATTTCGTCCCCATACAACACGGTTTTGGCGCCGGGTTTGCGTTCTCCTTTTTCATCCCAAAGCGGAGGGTATTTGTGGGTCTCCTTCTTTTTCTCCACCAGGCTCAAATCCCGGCGGAGCACAAACCCGGGCACCTGGCCTTTCACCAGCAAATCCCCTTTGGCGGTGGCAACGGTCGTCGCATTGGAATGCGGGGTGGTGAGGCCGATCTGAAAGTCGAGCATCGCTTTGCCTTCGGCGGTCAGCCGGATCACCATCACTTGATCAGGCGCACTGATGAAACATTCCCGTGTGAACCGCGTTTCATCCACAACATATCCGATCCGGACCGTCGCCAAGGCCAGGTCCAGCTCCCGGCGATAATTCTGGGGCGTGCCTGTGTGTTTGAAATCCAGGAACAGATCCCCCAGTGGCTGGTAGCAGGCTTGCGCCCCGCCCAGCCACTTTTCCGTCACCAACCGATCCGCCTCCAAAAACTTGCTCCGCGCGATGAGATTGGTCACCGTGGCAAAATCCGGGGCAATCTTCACCCCGGTGTCCCGATATCCGGGCCAGCCCGAATACAGCGTGTCCTCGTTGAGCTGCAAATGCTCTTGCCGGGTGCCGCCATACACCATTGCTCCCAGGCGGCCATTGCCCAACGGCAGGGCCTCCTCCCACCGGTTGGCGGCCTGGTCATACCAGGCGGTCAGTGGGCCGGGCTCTGCTGCGGCCAATGGCAAGGTTGTTCCCAGGCAGGCGGCCAGGCAAAGTTCGGCCAGCCATCGGTGGTCTGTTTTCATAGGCGTTCGCAGGGTGTCAGGTGTAAAAATATCCAAGGTCCCGGAGGGAGACAAAATCCCGCTCCTGTCCTGCCAGTTTGCTCCCGATGATGACGTGGTCCAGCACCTCAATCTTCAGCAGTTTTCCGGAGCGGATCAGGTCACGGGTCACTTGGACGTCCGCCTCGCTGGGGGAAGGATCGCCACTTGGGTGATTGTGGATCAAAACTATCGCCGCCGCATTGGCCGCGATCGCCGCACGAAAGACCTCGCGCGGATGCACCAGCAGGGTGTCAAGTGTGCCCTGGCTGATGGGCACCACTTGGATCAATCGTCGTCGGGTGTTGAGCAGAAGCACAAAAAAGTTCTCCACCTCGCAGGCGCGCACCTGTTCCCGCATCAGGTCGGCCACCAGTTCCGCCCGGTCCAGCAGCGGTTGTTCCTGGCGCATCTCCTCGGCCATGCGCCGCGCCAGGGTGAAGGCGGCCACCAGCGTGGCGGCCTTGTCTCGGCCAATCCCCTTGATCTTGCAAAGCTCCGGCACCGTCACCCGGGACAGGCGTTCGAGGGTCTGGTGCTGGATCAGCAGCTCCTCCGCGACCTGAATCACATTGCGGCCGGCGGTTCCGGTGCGGAGCAGTATGGCCAGCAGGTCACCCGAACTCACCCCATCCGGCCCGTTCGCCAACAACCGCTCCCGTGGTCGCAACGTCACAGGCAAATCCTTCACCTTCACATGGCGTGTGGTCATTCGCCCTTTTGTAAACCAACCCTTCCCCGGGTGAAATGATAAAATTCCTCATTGTCAGCCTGGTCCGGTTGATTCCACTGAGCCTTCATGTTGGGGCTAAGGCGCGCCGGGTTTTGGGCCGCTGGCGAGGCGCATATCCGCAGCAAACAGTAACGAGCGAGCAACGACGCAAGCGACCCGAATAACTGACGAATTTGGCGAAACTTGAAGGCTCAGTGGAATGGGAGGCTCATGTGGACTGGCGCATTCCATCAGGTATGTCATGAAAGCAGGCCGGAATCACAGCCGAAAACCGCCCAAAGCCCGGCTGCCTGTGAATAACCCCGGTGAATCATGGCATGTTGTGAATGCAACCGGCGATTTCCGTTGTAATTCATGGCCCCGATTGAACAAATAAGATAAGTACATCGTAACAATCATGAAATACACAATAACATATGAAGGCTATAATGAGAAGTATAATAAGAAAAACTACCATAAGAAATGCACAACATAATATAACAATAGCACATATCGTATAATGGCGATCATTCGCATGGGAGGATAGGTCGTCCTGGGTTTCATCGGGAACAGTTCAACGCTTTCAGTCGCCCCCCCAACACAGTCCAGGATGCCATATCCCGCGTTTAAACACCCGCAGCACCGACTTTTCACCGTTTAAATGCGACCTGAAAAGTTATTCACAAAAGCAG
>CAIYYI010000151.1 GCA_903930345.1 uncultured Verrucomicrobiota bacterium | reverse complement strand
CGAGACCTCGTGCGCGCCGGAGCAACCGGGTGGCAATTCCATCAGCGTGACCACCACCTCGTGCCGCAGACCGGCGGCTTTGATGAATTTGCCGCTGTCGATGAGGTTGTTGACATCATTCAGAGCGTCGAAATTGCGGATGGTGGTCATGCCGTGCTTTTTGAACAGGTCGGCATGGAGCTTGACGATCTCCTTGGGCTGGGCCTTGAGCGCGACAATGTTGATGCCGCGGGCCAGCGTCTGCAGTTCAACATTCGGCCCGGCCGCCTTGCGGAAGGCATCCATGACCTCAAAGGCATTCTCCCGCGCGTAAAAAATGGGGGATTGGAACATGGCTCCGCCGCCAGCCTCCATGTGGGTGATGCCGCATTCCCGCGCGGCGTACTCGACCACCGGCAGATAGTCTTTGGAGAAAACGCGGGCCCCGAAGACGGATTGGAAGCCGTCCCGGAAAGCGGTGAGCATGAAATTGATTTTCTTCATAAATCAGCCTGGGGTCTAGGGTTGTTTACGGGACAAATGGGCTTTGGCCGCCGCGATGGCCACCGCGACGGGCGTGTTATCCTCCGCGACCGGGGCCTCGGCGGAAACCACCCCGGCCAGGGAATCCTCATCCTGCAAATTCAGCTTCTTCACCCCCAGGCTCAGCAGCTTCAGCAGCAGCACAATAAAGAGGGCAAAGAGGGTGGTGATGAAATAACTCAGCAGGGCGTATTTAAAGTTTTGCATGAAAAGCTCCGGGTTGGGCCAAGGCTATTGGAGTTTGCTGAAAAGACTGCAAAAGACACCGGCGATGATGGCGGTGGTGATCACGCCGCAAACGTTGGCGCCGAGCGCGTCCGGCATGAGCATCACGTGGGGATCATCCTTGGACACCACCTTCTGGGCGACCTTGGCGGTGGTGGGGACGCAACTGACCCCCGCGATGCCGACCACCGGGTTGACTTTCCCGCCGGTGACAAAATACATGAAGTATCCCCCCAGGAGCCCACCGATGCCGGAAAGAAGCAGGGAGAAACTGCCCAGCAACAGCAGCGGCAGGACTTTGGGGTCCATAATGGTGTTGGCATCGCAAAGAATGCCCAGCATAAGGCCCAGGAACATGGTGGCCCCGTAGAGGATGGGCCCGCTGGCGAGATCCTGAAAGGCCTTGATGCCCGACTCGCGAATGACAATGCCGAGGAAGAGGGAGAATATCAACGGGGCCGCCACGGGCAGGAGCAGGCTGAGGACCACGCAAGTCACCGAGGCCACACACATTTTCTCAAAGGAGCTATACCGAACGTTGGGAGGAGGAGCAGGCTGGATGCACCGCAGCCTTTTGGGCACCATGAACTTGATCAGGTAGGGGTAACCGCCATAGGTCAGACCCAAGTAGAGGTAGGCCACAATGGCAATCGGCACAAAAAGGTGGGGAGCCAGCTTGAGCGAAGTGAACAGCACCATGGGGCCATCCGCCCCGCCCACGATGGAGATGGCGGCCGCCTCCTTGGTGGTAAAGTTGAACAATCCTGCCACCGGAAGGGTGAAAATGGTCCCCATTTCCGCGAACAGGGCGATCACCATGCTTTGCAACGGGCGGGCCAGAACAAAGCTCAGGTCAAGCAGGGAGCCGATGCCGAGGAAAACGAGACAGGCGATCAAGCCGTTGCTGAACATGAAGGTGTAAATGGGCTGAAGCCAATCAATTTGCAGGATGGTCATCAAATCCGCCGCGTTTTTCACGGCATCCAGCGTGGCACCGGCCTGCGGTTCGATATGCAAGGTGCCGATGCCTTGATGCAGGCTCAGCGGGTCAAAGTACATGACGGAGGCATTCACGGTGGCCATGCCCAACCCCATGGGAATCATGATCAAGGCCTCCAGGACTCCTTTTTTACCCAGATACATCAGGTACAGACCCAGAAAGATCAGGCCGATGCGCGTACAGAGGATGCCCACCGGAACTTCGCCCATGGTGGCGAAGCCCTGAAACAGATTATGCAGCAAGGTTGAAAAGTCCATTTGCTTTAATTAATTGTGTCGCCTTCCGGACCGAGCCTTGAAGAACCATTAATCTGCCGATTTTAGCGGCTCCAAAGCGACGGCTAAACCTAATAGGACACCCGCACAAACCACTAACACATTTTTGTGATTGTCTTGGCTTTTTTTGCTCTTCCTTACTTGGGTTCCCGCTGGGGAAGCGTGGCAGATTGAACTTCTGATCCCCCGGCCAGCGGGCAGTCCGATGCATCCTGCCGTGAGCGGGTCTATTCTTCGTTGCCTCCGGGTGAGGTGAAACTAAATTCTCCAGACGTTCTGGTCCCGGTAGCCGAAGTCGCTGATTTCATCGGAGGAAAGCCGGGCAATGTAGATGCTGACGCCGATGGTGATGGTGAAGGTGCTGAACATGACGCCGGCGACAAACCAACTGGGAATCTGCCCGGCGGCGAGGGCGCGATAAAGGGTGGACCAGGATTGGATGGGCGCGGGGGCGTGCAGGAAGATTTTGGCGAGCCACGCGGTGAGGATGATGAGATAAAGGAAGGTGTAATTACGGCGCAACCGGCGGCCAATGGCCTCGAAGCGGCCGATCTTGTAGGCGGGAATCAGCAGATCCTCGCAGACGAGCTTGCGCCAATCGCCCGGGAGGGTCTCCTCCTGCCGCGCGACCATGGGGGCGATGAAATGGGCCTCGAGCATGCGGACGCGGGCGCGAAAGGCGTCATAGAAGCGGTAACGACGGCCTTCGATCCAGAGCATGATGGTGACGATGGCCAGGTTGAAGAAGAAGAGGATGTGCGGCACTTCCCGCCAGGAGAAGGCGACGGTGAAAATGGTGGTGGTGCTGGTGATGGCCCAGGTGGTGGTGGTGTCCAACCGCTGACGCCACACCATGATGCGCCCCAGCTCGCCCCGGTAAAAGTGGGACATGGCATTGACATACGAGGTGTCATTGATGCCTGTGGAACGAATTGTTTTGAGTGGTTCTGCCGGTTCCGCCATGCCCAGTCTTTCTGGGGATAGGGTAAGGGCTGGGGAGGGGGAATGCAAGATTGCGGATTGCGGATTGCGGATTGCGGAATTAAAGACGCTGGCGCGACTGGGGGCAACTGGCTATACGAAAGCGGTTTGTGGTTTGCGGGGATGGCTACTGACGGCGACGGGAGGCGTTTGTTTGCTGATTTTTGGTTCAAAGCGGATT
>CAIYYI010000150.1 GCA_903930345.1 uncultured Verrucomicrobiota bacterium | reverse complement strand
TTCTTTTTAAAAAAAGTGTAACAGCAGCGAGGGATATCCTCTGAAGGATTGTAGAGGAGTATTATGAATACAATGACAAGCTGTTCACGTTGCAATAAACCGGCTCCCCGCCGGGATTGTATGGGGCTTTGCCCGGACTGCCTGCTGGCCGCCGGACTCGGGAGCGTGGCGGATGCCACGGCAGCCGGGGCTGCAAAACATTTCGTTCCGCCTGAGATCGAAGAACTTGCACCGCTCTTCCCGCAATTGGAGATCGATAGACTGCTGGGTTGCGGCGGCATGGGAGCGGTCTATAAGGCCCGCCAAAAGAACCTTGACCGTTCGGTCGCGCTCAAGATCCTCCCGCCGGATATCGGACGCGATCCCGCCTTTGCCGCGCGCTTCGCACGCGAGGCCAAGGCGCTGGCGAAGCTGAACCATCCGAATATAGTGACGCTCTACGAGTTCGGTCAGGCCGGCGACCTCTTTTATTTTCTGATGGAGTATGTGGACGGTGTCAACCTCCGCCAGCTGATACATGAAGGCCGCGTGGCCTCGCGGGAGGCGCTGGCGATTGTGCCGCAGATTTGCGATGCACTTCAATATGCGCATGACCAAGGTATTGTCCATCGCGATATCAAGCCGGAGAACATTCTGCTCGACCGTCGCGGACGCGTGAAGGTCGCCGACTTCGGACTGGCCAAGCTGGTCCGCTCGGCTGATCAGACCGATCAGTCGGATCGGACGGTTCTGACCGATCATCCCTGCGAAGTCTCGCAACCCAGCTTGCTTATGGGCACGCCGGCCTACATGGCACCCGAGCAACGCGAGCATCCTGCGGAGGTGGACCATCGTGCCGACATTTACTCGCTGGGCGTTGTCTTTTATCAGATGCTCACCGGCGAGCTGCCCGGGAAATCGCTGGAAGCACCGTCCAAGAAGGTGACGATCGATGTGCGGCTCGATGAAGTGGTTTTGCGCGCCTTGGAACAGAGGCCGGAGCGCCGCTATCAGCAGGTCAGCGAGGTGCGGACATCGCTGGAGACCATCGGGATTGCGCCGTCGAGCAAAGCTTCCGCTGCCATCGAGCAGGGGGGCAAACCAGGCTATGCATCAGCCATTGTCTTTTTCATCCTCTATGCCGCATACGTGGCAATGGTCTTGGCGACCATAGACACTTTGCCGGCGCGCGTGGCCACGCATTTCGGCTTTGAGGGGCGTGCCGACGGCTGGATGAGCCGGAGCGGGTATCAGCTGTTCGAACTCGCCTTTCCCCTTGGCATTGCCTTGATTTTAACAGGCGTGTCCGCGCTGGTCCGCTTCATTCCGGCACAGTTCGTCAATCTTCCGCGCAAGGACTACTGGCTGGTGCCGGAACGTAGGGCGCTGACGGCTGCCATGATTCGCAGTCGCATGACCTGGCTGGCGTGCCTGATGACGCTCTTCTTCGGAGGACTGCATATGCTGACCCTTGAGGCAAACAGGGTCCAGCCTCCGCAATTGCCCATGGGCGGCCTCTTGATGATCATGATGTTCTTTCTGATTTCGCTCATGCTCTGGGTGATCCTGTTGCTGATGCGCTTCGCTGAAACAGGAGAAGGCAGCAGGCACGTGCCACAACATAGCCCCTCTGTTGAGAAAAACGAAGGAACACGTAGCGGCAACCGACTCCTGCTGGTTGTCGGTGTCGTAGCCGCCGTGTTCGCCATCTTTGGAGTGAAAGAGGTGAAGGAGCGCTGGCAGGCCCGCAGCAATCCTGTCAGCCTGGCTGACTCGCCCCAGAGACTGCGAAAGCTGCCGACCGCGCAACTGATTGAGGTCAGCCTCGCCAAGCCGATCTCGCCCTGGGGGTGGCAGGTGCTGGAGAGTCGTTCGTTGACGCAGGCCGAGGCTGGGCGGATCATGGAGGGGATGACCGCATGGGTGCAGCGAGAAACATCAAACAGCAGGTCATCTCCGTTGCATTGGGCTGATAGTTTTCTCGCTCACTTGGAGAAGTGCGGCCTATTGAATGACGAGCAGAAAATCCGCTTCCTCGTGGCCTTGCATGGCAACCTGCGTCCTGAAGAGCCGTCCGTACGTCTGCGCGAAGGCGCAGACCGTCTTCAACTCATGGCGGAATGCCGGTATATCTGGAATCATACGCTCTTTGGCTTTGAAATCATGAATGCGGTGCAATCCGTGACCGTGGACGGCCAGCAAGTCAAGGCAGAGAACCATTCAAGTTATTGGAACGTTCAAGACTTAAATTTCACCGTGCCGTTACCCGCGCTTACGCCCGGCAAGCACACGGTGAAGCTGGAGGTCTTGAGCGCGTTGGTGGCAAAGGATGATCTGACTGGACTAGCCTCGGGCGCGCCGCCGGCTGAATGGCCGCCTGCGAAAAAACGCTGGACGCGCAGTGTCGAAACAGAGCTGGTCGTCTATCCGCGCGATGCTGTGATTGTCAGCCAGACTGATGATCCGGCGCTTGATCCGGTGCGCAATGGCAACCTGTCCGCCAAATCAATCATCCTCCGACCCAAAGGCAACAAGACGCAGGCGGTGCTGAGCTTCAACATGACTGACACGTTGCCGGTGCCGATCAGTTTCGATGTGGCCTTGCGCATCGCCGGACAGACTGTCCCGTGCGGGCAGTTGTGGTCAATCAAGAGGGCCAGTGGCAGAACAGGCAGTGGCGAGGAAATGACAGTAGAACTTAGCCAAGTTGCGCCCGATATCAAGGAGGCGGATATCGTTCTGACACCCAATCCAGCCCCTGTTGAACAGTTCCCCTCTGTGGATCGTATCTGGGGCACGGAGGTCGTGTTTTGGCATGTGCCCTTGATCCGACAAGACGTGCCGGGCGGTGTGTCTGTACAAACGAAATCGCCTGCTGGTGCGCATGGAGCAGAAGTCGAAACATCCTTCGTCAACTCGCGAAACCCAAGCGGTTCAATGTCAAGAGTCACGTGGGCCAAAGGAGTTTTGTTGATCATGGGCGGCTTGTTCTTGCTCATCATCATGGCACCCATCATTGGCATGGTGATCTGGATCCGGAAAGCTAAACCCGGGCCAGGCAAGTCAGTTGCCGTTGGTTGCGGAGTGGTCTTCCTCGTCGGTCTCGTGCTTCTGTTGCTGCTGGTGGGTTTAAGTTTCGCATGGTTTTCTTTTACACGAGGTAACGCGATGCACGAGGCAGACGCCCAGCAGCAGCATGCTAAAGATGAAGTGATCCGGCGCCACCAGCAACAGAAAATTGAGAGAGAAGAAGCAACCAAGGAGGTCCAATGAGACGACCGATTCTGATGTTGGCCATCTGCTTTGTCGGGGTGCACCTGCTACTAGGTGTTCTCTTGCTGGTGATCAACGTCCTGCATGGAATCAACGATCAG
>CAIYYI010000149.1 GCA_903930345.1 uncultured Verrucomicrobiota bacterium | reverse complement strand
TCCCCTAACCTGTCTCTCGCCACCTGCCTCACTTTGCGCGCCCTGCCGCACGCACACACACACACACACACACACACACCACCCCCTGCCCCTGCCCCCCTCTCTGCCCTGGCCGCGCAGGGCTCGTGCGTGGCGGGCGTGTCCGAGCACCGCGTGAACAACACGGACGACATCATGGGCTTCCTCACAGAGGGCAACCGCAGGCGCATGCAGGAGCCCACGGCCGCCAACCGCGAGTCCTCGCGCTCGCACGCCGTGCTGCAGATCTACGTGTGCGGCACGGAGCTGGCGTCGCGGGCGGGCAGCGGCAGCGGCAGCGGCGCGGGCGCCAAGGGCGCCGCTGGCGCTGGCGCTGGCGGCAAGGCGATCCCCTCCTCCACCAGGAGGATGGGAAGGCCCTGGAATATCGGGTAACAGATGGCGGCGTCCGCCCGCACCAGACCGGCATCCAAAGGACGGGTGACTGCCCGTCCCGCCTGGTTGTGCAGCGTGCCCTGCGCCACCCGCGCATTCAGCTCCCGCAACTGGGCCTCCTCGGCCAGATGCAGCGTTTGCCGGGTTTCCGGACAGCGCAAAACCGCCAGTAATTCCGGGTTAAGCATGCGGGTGTTGGGCCGCGAACAGGGCGGCTTGGAATACCTGCCGAAGCGAGACCCCGGAGGCCGCCGCCACCACCCGGCACGATTCGTATTCGGGCGCCACTTGCACCCGGTGCCCGTTCAGCAGGCCCACCTTGACGCGCACCGCGCCGTGGGCGGTGGGCACGGTCACAAATTCCCGGTGCAACTTCCGCCGTTCGGCCGCGTACCGGCGCACGCCAAAGGCGCTCGTTTCCCGCAGCATCAGCTCGGTGAACTTGTCCGCCGCCGCCGACTCACACAGCACAGTGAGCAAGATGCCGGGGCGGTTTTTCTTCATCTGAATGGAGGTGTGGAAGACATCCAGCGCCCCCTGCCGCATGGCCTGCTCCAGGAAATGGCCCAGCACTTCGGCGCTCACATCGTCCAGGTTGGTCTCCAGCACGGTGATGACATCCGCTTCCCAGTCCTGGGACGAGGGTGTCGCCACCCCTTCGGCGGGCGTTTCCACCGCTTCCGCCAACAGCACGCGCAGCACGTTGGGGCGGGTGCGGTTTTCCCGTCCGCCAAGGCCGAATCCCGTGCGCAATGGCGTGAGACCGGCAAAGGGGCCAAAGGATTCCGCAAACTCCGCCAGCAACGCGGCCCCGGTGGGGGTCACCAATTCCTGCGGCTCCTCGCATTGCGTGATTGGCACCTGGCGTGCGGCCAGGATCTCCAAGGTGGCAGGAGCCGGCAGCGGCAGGGTGCCATGGGCACACTTGATGGTGCCAGTGCCCTCCACCACCCGACCGGCGAGCACCCTCGGACGCCCCAATTTCTCCAGTGCGAGGCAGGCACCGACGATATCCACGATGGAATCCACGGCCCCAACCTCATGGAAATGCACAAACGCCGCTGGCACGCCGTGAATCCGCCCTTCCGCCTCCGCGATGCGCCGGAAGACAGCGACGGCACGGGCCTTGACCCAATCCGAATAGGGCGCGTGTTCAATCAGGTGCTGGATGTCCGTGAAGTTGCGGGCATCCTCATGATCATGTTCACCCTGATGATGATCGTGGTCTGCGTGATCATGATGGCCCTCGTCAGAATGGTGATGGTGATGCCCGTCTCCATGGGGATGTTCGTGCGAATGCCCGTGCGGACCGTGGGGATGCGGATGGTCCTCCGGCGCGGAGCCATCGGCCAGCACCACCTTGAAGCCGGTTCCGGCAATCGAGCCGCGCAGCCCCCGCTGAATCTCCACGCGAAACCCGCCCAGGGGCAGCCGGGCCAGCTCGGTTTGGAGCCAGGCAAAATCAACGCCCAGATCAATCATGGCCCCCAGAAACATGTCCCCGCTGATCCCGCTGAATATATCAAGGTAAAGAGTCTTCATCGCATGCAACACAGAAACAGTTGAAAAAGTCGGGCGCTCACTCGGCCGCTGGCTTGGCCGGTTTGGGTTTGCGTCGAACGGTCTTGAACAGCTCCATTTGGGGTTCGCGCAGAAAATCGTAGTTTTTCAAAATCCGGATGGTCTGGAGCAGGTCGGATTTGTGGTAGTTGCGGTGGGATTCGGTGCGGGCGATCAATTCCGCCAGCATGGTGCTGAACAGCAGCACCGCATCCACCCCGCGCGCCTTGCACATGTCGAGGCTGATGCGGCGCGCATCCTCGGCGTGGGGCAATGAGGGAAGCACCAGGATCTTGGCGATCGAGCCTTCCCCGCCGAAGGCCAGCGCCGCCTGGTGAAACACCTGCGGATCCACAAACCGGAACAGATCCTCCTCCTTCAACGTGATGGTGGACGGGCGGAAGATTTCGGAATGCCATCCCTTCACCACCACCACCGCCCGGCTGATCCCGCACAGATCGTCGGCGGAGAGCAGCAGGGGCAAGGGGCCCGGCTTGGTCACCGGCTGGGGATTGGAGACCTGAAAATCAACCTCCTCATCCTCGCGTTGGGTTCGGACCATGAATTTGCGCTGCTGCCGGACCAGGAAGCCCTGCAGCTCGAAAAATTCCCGCACGATGCTTTCGCTTACAGCCGCCACAGTGTTCTCCGTTTACGCGATTTTATCCAGGGCCATGTGTGCCAGGGCTTCTGGAACCTGCTGGCCCCAGCGCACCTCGCCAATCTTTCGGGCCAGCACGAACTTAATCTCCCCTCCGCTGACCTTCTTGTCCAGCTTCATGGCATTAAAAAGTCGGGCGCGCGCGGCGGCGGCCAGCCGGAGGCTCACCGGCAGACCCGCCCGCTCAAACAGCACGCGGATGCGCTCCACCTCGATCGGCGACAGTCCGGTCAGCGCGTTGGAGAGATGGGCCGCCGCGACCTGGCCGATGGAGATCGCCTCGCCGTGCAGGTAGTGGCCATAGCCTGAAATGGCCTCGATCGCGTGTCCGATGGTATGCCCGTAATTGAGGATAGCCCGCAATCCGGTCTCGGTTTCATCCTGGGAAACCACCTCCGCCTTGATGGCGCAGCACCGGGCGATCACGGCCGCCAGACACGGGGTGTCCCGTTGCAACAGTGCGTCCATGTCCCGTTCCAACCGCCGGAACAGCGGGGCATCGTAGATGATGCCGTACTTGATCACCTCCGCCAGGCCGGACCGGTACTCCCGTTCGGGCAGGGTGCCAAACGTGTCCAGGTCGCACAGCACGAGACGGGGTTGATAAAATGCGCCCACGAGGTTTTTGCCGGCCTTGAGATTGACGCCAACCTTGCCGCCCACCGAGCTGTCCACCTGGGCCAGCAGCGTGGTGGGCACCTGGACAAAGGGAACGCCCCGCAGGTACGTGGCGGCCACGAAACCGGCCATGTCGCCAATGACCCCGCCTCCCAGGGCGACGATAAAGGATTTGCGCTCCAGCCGGGCCGCCGCCAGTTGGTCATAAACGGCCTGAACCGATTTCAGGCTCTTGGCGGCTTCCCCCGCCGGCAGGGTGATGACGCAGGGATTGAAGCCGGAGGCCGCCAGGGAATCCACCGCCGTCTGGGCCCAGAACGGGCCGACATTGGTGTCGGTGATCAGGGCGCATTTGGCCCCCAAACCCAGTCGGCGGCATTCCTCGCCCAGCTTGCCGAGCAAGGCGCGGTCGATTTTGATCTGGTAACTCCGATCGCCCAAGGCAACTTTAACCGTGCGCATGCCGCCACCATAATAACCACCCCGCTCAGCCGCAAGCCAAAGGTTGGCTTCAACCCCCGGTTTCTGACCGCTTCCGATGCCGGGAAACGGTGCCCTCCCCCGAAACGAACCAGCCGGAGCGGTCCATGCAAAACTGAAATTGTGGCTTGTCCAGCGGACCTGAATTGCTAAGGTTTGGCCCCATGAAACGCGTTGCACTCATCACCGGGGCGTCCCGTGGCATTGGCCGGGGGATCGCCTTGGAATTGGCCAAAACGGGCTGGCATCTGGTGATCAATTATGCCGGCAACGCCGCCGCCGCCAGCCAGACGGCCGCCGACTGTCTCGCCGCCGCCCAGGCCGGTGGCCACGCAATCCAGACCGCCACCTGCCAGGCGGATATTTCCATCTCGGCTGATCGCGCCCGACTGCTCGATTTCACCTACACAACCTTTGGCCGGCTGGATCTGCTGGTCAACAATGCCGGGGTGGCCCCCAACGTGCGCGCGGATATCCTGGAGGCCAGCGAGGAGAGTTTTGACCGGCTGATCAACATCAACGTCAAAGGCCCCTATTTCCTGACCCAACTGGCCGCCCGGCGGATGCTGGAACAGGTGGCGCAGGCCCCGGAGGAACCCCGGCCACGCATCGTCACCATCTCCTCCATCAGCGCCTACACGGCCTCCACCAACCGGGGGGATTACTGCATCGCCAAGGCCGCCCTCGCCATGCTCACGCCGCTTTATGCGAGCCGCCTGGCGGATTCCGGCATCAATGTCTATGAGATCCGCCCGGGCGTCATCGCCACCGACATGACCGGCCCGGTCAGGGAAAAGTACGATAAGCTCATCAGCGAGGGACTCACCCCCATCCCGCGCTGGGGCACCCCTGCGGACGTTGGCAAGGCGGTGGTGGCCATTGCCCTGGATCTGCTGCCCTTCAGCACCGGTGAGGTGCTGAACGTGGATGGCGGGTTCCACCTGCGCCGGCTTTGATTCACCGAATTCATTTGTTATGGCCATCAAGATCAACCCCCAATTGACCCCCACGAAGCTCCTGCCCCGCATTGAGCGGTTGTTTGAGCTTTCCGCCCAAAAAATCCTGAACCTCGACAAATCCTGGAAGCCGGCCAGCGGCACCCCGGTCTTCACGGTCAAGGGCCGGTACACCTCGCGCGGCTGGACGGAGTGGACCCAGGGGTTCCAATTCGGCGCCGCCATCCTGCAATTCGATGCGATGGGTGACGACCGGTTTCTGGAGCTGGGCCGCCGCAACACCGTGGCGCGCATGGCCAGCCACGTCTCCCACATCGGCGTGCATGACCACGGCTTCAACAATGTCTCCACCTACGGCAACCTGCTGCGGCTGATGCGTGAGGACAAGGTGCCCGCCCTCCAGCCGGAGCGCGATTTCTACGAGCTGGCCCTGAAGGTGTCCGGCGCGGTGCAGGCGGCCCGGTGGACCCGCATCGCCAATGGCAAGGGCTTCATCTACTCCTTCAACGGCCCGCACTCCCTGTTCATCGATACGATCCGCTCCCTGCGGGCGCTGGCGGTGGCGCACCAGCTCGGGCACGTGCTCATGGGCGAGCAGGACCGCCGCATTTCGCTGCTGCAACGCCTGGTGGAACATGCGGAAACCACCGCCAACTTCGGCATCTATTACGGCACCGGGCGCGATGCCTACGACCTGCGCGGACGCACGGCGCATGAGAGCATTTTCAACCTGAACGACGGCAACTATCGCTGCCCGAACTCGCAGCAGGGCTACTCGCCGTTCAGCACCTGGACCCGTGGCCTGGCCTGGGCCCTCTGCGGTTACGCCGAGCAATTGGAATTCCTGGAGATGGTGCCCGACCGGGAGCTGGAGCCGCTGGGCGGCCGCAAGGCCATCACCCAGATGATGCTCAAGCCCGCGCTGGCCACCGCCGACTTTTACCTGGAAAACTCCTGCGCCGATGGCATTCCGATGTGGGACACCGGCGCCCCCCACCTGCACCGCCTCCCGGCCGGTTACCTGAACCGGCCAGCCAATCCCCACAATGCCTGGGAGCCGGTGGATAGCTCCGCCGCCGCCATTGCCGCCCAAGGCCTGGTTCGCCTGGGGAATTACCTCCAGGCCAAGGGCGACCCGGCCACCGGACGCCGGTACAAACAGGCCGGGCTGACCACCGCCCACACTCTGTTTGGCGAACCGTATCTGGCGACCGATTCCCGCCACCAGGGACTGCTGCTCCACTCCGTTTACCACCGTCCCAACGGCTGGGACCACATCGCGTCCGGCCAGCGGGTGCCCAACGGCGAAAGTTCCATGTGGGGCGATTATCATGCCCGTGAGCTGGCGCTGCTGTTGCTGCGCGAGGCCCGGGGTGAAGCCTACCTGACATTTTTTGACTACACGCGCCGTTTTTAAGCGGATGATTCCAATGAGCTTAACCCCCAACCAATCCAGAATATGGCTGAACCTTACAAACTCGTCCGTGTCCCATCCCTGAAGACGGTGGCGGATTTCCGCCAGCACGTGGCCTCCCTCGGCGTGGAAATCCCCTGCGAGGACACCATCGCAACCGGGGCGGAATCGCCGTTGGCGCAACCCCTCACCACCACCCGGATCAACGGGAAAACCATCGGCAACCGCATTGCCGTGCAGCCCATGGAGGGCTGGGATGCCGAAACGGATGGCCAGCCCACTGCGCACGTCTTCCGGCGCTGGATGCGTTTTGGCGAGAGCGGCGGCAAGCTGATCTTCGGCGGGGAGGCCATGGCGGTGCGGCCCGACGGCCGGGCCAACCCGAACCAGCTCATCATCAATTCCGACACCGAGGCTGGGCTGACCAAGCTGCGGGCCGCCCTGGTCCGCCGACACGAGGAGTTGTATGACACTTCCAAGGATCTGGTCATCGGTTTCCAACTGACCCACTCCGGCCGTTTCTGCAAGCCGCTGGACAAGCGCAAAATGGAACCCCGGGTGGCCTACCGGCACCCCATCCTGGACCGGAAATTCGGCATCACCAGCGATAGCCAGGTCTTCACCGATGGGGAGATTGACCAGCTCATCCAAGACTATGTGGCCGCCGCCCGGATCGCGTGGAACACCGGGGCGGATTTCGTCGATATCAAACATTGCCATGGCTACCTGCTGCACGAGTTTCTGAGCGCCCACACCCGGCCGGGTAAGTTCGGCGGGTCGTTTGAAAACCGCACCCGCCCCTTGCGCGAAATCGTCGCCGGCATCCGCGCCAGCGGCAATCCGATTGACCTGGCGGTGCGGGTCAGCGCCTTTGACTTCGTCCCCTTCCGGCCAGACCCGGCCCTTTCCAGCCCGGGCAAGCCGGGTCCGGGCATACCCGAGGACTTCAGCCACTGCCTGCCGTACCGTTACGGCTTCGGGGTGAACCCGAACAATCCGGTGGAGTACGATCTCACGGAAACGCACCAATTCGTCGCCCTTTGCGCGGATCTGGGCATCAAAATAGTCAACCTGACGGCGGGCTCACCCTATTACAACCCGCACATCCAGCGCCCGGCCGCCTATCCGCCCTCGGATGGCTACCGCCCGGCGCATGACCCGTTGATCGATGTGGCTCGGCAGCTCAAGGCGGCGCATGAAATCCGCCGCCGCGCCCCGGCCAGCCTCGTGGTGATGGGATCGGCGTACAGCTATCTCCAGGAGTTTCTCCCGCAGGTGGGCCAGTATCTGGTCCGCCACGGATGGAGTGACACGATCGGCGTGGGCCGCGCGGTGCTCAGTTATCCCGCCATGCTGTGGGATGCCGTTACCAAAGGTGTGCTGGCCACCCGCTTCGTCTGCCGCACCTTCAGCGATTGCACCACCGCCCCACGCAACGGCATGGTGAGCGGCTGTTATCCGCTGGATGGCTATTATGCCGAATTGCCGGAGTACGACCAACTGAAGGCGCTGAAGAAGTGACGGCTGACCGGAAAGGCGCTGCCCGCCGCAGATTATCCGGGCCCTGGTTTGCCGCTGGCGCGCGCCAGGGCCTCCTCGATTTTGCGGGGGGAGACGGTTTCTGAGGTGCCCAGTTCCTGGGCGAAGAGGGAGACTTTGTACTCTTCCAGCAACCAGCGGCATTGGTGCCACCCGGCGGCGGCCCCGGGGCTCATCGCGCGGGTGTCCAGGCGTGTGAAGGCCTCCAGATAAGGCTGGATGCGCTGGTGTTT
>CAIYYI010000148.1 GCA_903930345.1 uncultured Verrucomicrobiota bacterium | reverse complement strand
GTCAAGCGTGGGTCGCGCCGGCGGCGGGGGCCCATGCCGAACGCGGAACTCGGAACGCGGAACTGGGGATTGAAGACGGGGACGGCCCTCGCAAATGCGGAGTGCGGATTGTGGATTGCGGAATGGGGAAAAGACGGGGACGGCTCGGTCCCGCGTGCGGGACCCCACCAGGGGACGGCGGAGCGGACGCCGCGTGTGGCCACACGGCCTGCTCAATACCGCAGGCGCTCGTGGACCTCCAGGACGGTATAAATCCAAGAGAATAAGGCCAACGGCTGCTCGATCGGGGGATAGGCGGGATTGGAGCTGACGAGACGCACAATTGAACCGGCTACGCCGGTGCGGTGATACTCGCGAAATAATGCCTCCGAGGCATCCTTCAGGCGAGCCAGGACCATGGTGCCGGTGCGCGGAAACTCTGATGGCACAATGACGAGGCGGCACCCGGCACGGAAACGAGGCAGCATGGAATCCCCCTCCAGCACGACGGCGAAGGTGGATGGGTCGCCCATCGGGGCTGGCAAAGTGTCGATGGCCAGCCCAGAAACGGTGGGAAGTGTGAATGTAGCCGCGCAAACTGTGGCCCAGGAGACGACCGGGACTGACTGAAAGGTTGACACTGCACGAACAGTGGGTGCAGTTGCAAGTGCAGCAGAAGCCACCCCAGCTCCCGCAGATAGTGCACAAAGTTTTTCAACCTTAGCCAAAAGAGACGCGCTGGGCACGGCCCTACCATTAGCAACCCTGCTAAGATAGCCACGCGTTACACCAAGCACCTCGGCCATTTTGGATTTGCTCATCCCGGAACGGGTTTGAATCAAAATAAGGTCATCTTTAAACACACTCATAACACACTTTCTTGTTGCTGGTGCACGCGGATTGGCACTACCGTCACCGAAACACATATGGCAACCAGACATACAAAGCCCCTGAGGGCATCGGAGAATGTAACGCGCAACAAGGGGAATGTCAAACCAAGGCAGCGGCATGGCAAGCGGAAAGGCACCCTGAAAACCCCAATATTTGCGGGAATTGTTGAAGCCGCACGAACACTTGGCGTGAGCCGGATGCATCTTTGGGCGGTCTTGCGTGGGGACCGGAAAAGCGCCCGGCTGCTCCAGCGGTATGCCACCCTACGACACGGGAGGCACGGTAAATGAGCACCAATGGCCAAATAAAAGTGGACAGGCCCAAGCTGGCATACACCCTCCGCGAGTGCGCGGACATGCTCTCCTGCTCCGTGGATCTGGTCCGGTCGATGATTTTCCGGAAGAAGATTGTGGCGGTGCGGCTGAGCAGCCGTGTGCTGCGGATTCCGGCGACGGAGATTGACCGGCTTTTGACCGGGAGAAAGGGGCCGGTATGACGGGCAAGACCAAGGGGCAGGCACGGCGGCCGGTGGATGCCGGGCTGGTGCGGGCAATGGCGAACTTGGCGGCGGAGTATTTCCGCCTGGCCCGGGAGGCCGGGGGAAAGGGGTTCACCACGACCGAGGCGACGTACCGGGGCATGGGCAACGGTTACCGGCAGGCGGCGCGGATGACTGTGCGGTGGATCGAGACGGTATGACTGACCCGCACCTGGACTGCCCGCCGGGGTTTGTGGACGAAATGGACAGGGTGGACCTGGCGGACGACCGGCGCCGGGGCCAGCAGGCGGAGGCGGACGAGATGTGGCTGGCGGTGTTGTGGGCGCTGTGCGGGTTCTTTGCCGGGGTGGCGGTGACGGCTTTTCTGCTTTGAATTTTTAGCGCGGCCCAGGTGGGCGGTGCGGGAAATTCCAAACAACCAACCAAAACAACAAGAGTATGGCTATCGAAAAAAACGGTACTGAGGTTATCAAGCGGGATCTGCGTTACACCTTTAACAACCGGGAGCTGCTGGAAATCGGCAAGCGGTTGGCGGAGGCTGCACGATTCGGATCGGGAATCCGGACTCCGATGCTCACACGCGTTTTGCCCGGTGGTGGAAAAGGAGATGAT
>CAIYYI010000147.1 GCA_903930345.1 uncultured Verrucomicrobiota bacterium | reverse complement strand
TGGATTGATGAGGAGTGCCTTAACAATTTTTACTGCCAAAGCAAATGGAAAATCCAACTCCCCACGAACAGCCTGTATCTCACCGAAGAAACCGTATGGATCCATGTCGATTGCCACCGGCAGAACGAAAACAGGACGGCCAAGTGCCCAGCCGATCTCCTGATCAGTCCAATCGCTTGCACTGAAACCGCTCGTCAAAACAGCAGCCAATGCATCCATGGAACGAAGTGCCAAAATAATCTCTGAACGCCACGCTTTTGATGGCAACACGTCACGGTGAGCAACAAAAGCGGAGACACCGAAAGTAGAGAGATGCTTTTTCAAACCCGATACCTTAGCCTGAACGTCGGACAAATGGCTCAGAAATAACCGAAACTCACCTCCCGGCCACAGATGGTGTACTGCTTGCTCAGGCACGGGCGCAGAACCGAACCCTTTCGATGAGGGAGTGATTATGACCTGCTCCAAATAATGCCCCTTGTGAGGCTGCAGCATTAACTCGATCAAAGATTTTATCTCCTCTGCCAGCTCCGAAACAGTTGGTCTGATTGCAGCAAAGGACGGAATTGGAACCTCAAGTGACAAGCTCCAAGTATAGGTGCCACCATCAAAATTATCGAAACTATCCTCATAAACCGTGGCATGACAGTCCGAAAGAAGACCCACCAACAAAGAACGTCCCTCATGACGAAACATCTCTGAGAGAGTCAGTAACAATTTAGAAGTGGGAATCGGAAACGGTGTATCACTCATACAAATCAGAACGGATGTGACAATATCACCTCGTGAACAGAGACCTTTCCTGAGAGCAGTTCTGGTAGCAGCGTGTCGCGGAGGGTGGCGAGGGTCCGAGATTGCTGTTTATTTATGACGATTCGGTCATACCACGGCTGGCACTGGCGTTTAAACGCTTCTGTTACGGGCGCGTCCGGGATGATCACGGTAAAGCGGTCGATGTCGTTCTTGCCGATATGAATAACCGTCGTCGCAGTCTCGGTGGCTTCGACATGAGCGAGAGGAGCAACGATGCTGTTGCGAACAAAGGCTGCAGAGTAAGATGGCTTTGGGGCAAAGACACACACGCGCTGGTTCAGCCATGACTCCACGCCTGCCCACAAATAAGCACGGAACTCACCGTCCATGCCGACAGCGATGTCGCCCGGTTGAAGCAAGTACCCTTTAGGATGCACCTCGGTTGTGAAGATGGAGGGGCTTTCCTCAGGCAAATCGCGAATGCGAGCCAATGGCTTTCCGAGGTTTTTTGAGTTGAATAGCGAAGAGGCGAACGGTGCTCCGTAGATGACATTAGCAATCTCGTAGACTGAGCCGACACGCCAGCCCTGCGGGATGTCTCCAGTAGCCGTGGCAGTAAATGAGTCAGGGAACAGGGCGGCGGTGGCGGGGTCGAGGCCGGGGGGCTTTTGGCCGGCGGCTTTGGCGTGGACGGGGTCGAAATCCACAAACCAGGATTGGAAGAGGGCCTGGGCCATGGCTTCCAAGGTTTGGTTCATCCGGCGGTTGAGATCGATTTTGTCGTCCAACGCGCCGAGGATGTACGCGATGGCTTTTTGCTCGGCGAGGGGTGGGAGAGGCAAGCTGAAGTTCGGAATGTCAGCGCACCTAAGGCTATCGAATACAGCGCCCACGTTGATGAATGTGGCGACCTGCTCCCACCAGTCCGTGCCGCGAACCAGCCAACGCAAGAAGGGTGGAAACAACTTCTTCCCATCAGCACGGAGCAGCACGAGGTTTTGACCAAGCGCACACTCAAGGCCGGCTGGAACGTAAGCCGTTTCGCCCGGATTGCAGCGACGTGATAGAATTACGTCGTGATGCTGCGGCTTGGCTTTTCGCGTCCACTCGGCGAGGTGTTCAGGCGAAATGCGGCGGACATCGCCGAGAGAAAGCCGACCTTCCTTGAGCTGCGGAATTGCGACGTATGGATAACCGCTCTCGGCAGCGGGAGGCGTGCGGTGATCGCAGTCAATCAGCGTAACGCCAGCTTCGCGGAGCGATGTGCGTTTCCATTCACCCGCCATAGCCAAGCCCTTTCAGGTTGGCCTCGATGGCCTGTTCCAGTTTTGCGGACTCGGCGAACTGGGCGCGGAGCTCGGCGACGAGGCGCGGCGGTTGAAAGAGTGAAGAGTGAAATTGGAAGAGTGAAATCTCCCGAAACCACTGGCTGTGCTGTGTCATTTCAATTTTCACTTTTCTAATTTCCCTTTTCATCGCGGTTCTCCCGGCTGCGTTTCACGATGGTGGTCAGTATGGCGATGAGTTGATGGGACTCATCGGTGATGTCTGTGAGTTTCTCCAAGGGGACGACATTTGATGCCGCGAGTAGTCTCAGCCAGTAGTTGGTTTCGCGGGCCTCTTTGTTCGCAATCGACATCTTTGCGATGAAGTCTGGTTTGCTGTGGCTACCGTGGGCCTCCTCAACGTTGGCACCAACCGAAGTTCCCGACCGAAGAAGCTGATTGGCGAGCGTTCGGGAAACACCAGGAGACTCCTCCAACGCACGACAAAGCCTGACGACCCGAGTGGCAAACTCGAACGTGCGTTCCTTGATGTCTTGCGGCGGCGGTGCCGTTGAAGAGTGAAGATTGAAATTGGAAGAGTGAGATGGCTTCATTTCTATTCTCCGATTTCACTTTCACTCTTCGAGAAAATGCCCTTCAAGTTCGCCCGAATCTGCACCTCAAGTTTGGCTGATTCAGCAAACTGTGCCTCCAACTCTGCAATCAGCCGGGGCATTTTCTCGTCAAACGGGTCGCCGTCGTCCACGATATCCTCGGCGCCGACATAGCGGCCGGGGGTGAGCACGTGGTTATGGGCGCGGATGTCCTCAAGGGTGGCTGATTTGCAGTAGCCGGGGATGTCGGAATAGGACGAACCGGATGAATGGGACGTATGGCTACGCCAGGCGTGGTAGGTGGTGGCGATTTTGGCTATGTCCGCCTCGGAGAAGTTTTTCTGGGTGCGGGATATCATGGTGCCCACTTTGCGGGCATCGATAAACAAGACTTCATTCCGGCGATCGCGTAGCTTGCTGCCGTGGACGGTGGCGGCGGCCTTGTTCTTGGCGAGGATCCAGAGGCAGGCGGGGATCTGGACGCCGAAGAAGAGCTGGCCGGGGAGCGCCACCATGCAATCTATGGCCCCGGCCTCGACCATGGCGCGGCGGATGTCCCCTTCCCCGCCGGAATCGGAACTCATGCTGCCATTGGCCAGGACGATGCCGCCGAAGCCCTGGGGGCCGAGGTGGTGGTGGATGTGCTGGAGCCAGGCGAAGTTGGCGTTGCCCGCTGGCGGGACGCCGAAGGTCCAGCGCTTGTCCTCCCGCAGGAGTTCGCCGGACCAGTCTTTGATGTTGAAGGGGGGGTTGGCGAGGATGTAGTCAAACCGGAGGTCGGGGTGGGCGTCCTTGAGGAAGGTGCCCTCGTTGTTCCAACGGATGTCGGCGGAGATGGCCCGGATGGCGAGGTTCATGCGGGCGAGGCGCCAGGTCTCCGGGTTGCGCTCCTGCCCATAGATGGCGATGTCGCCCAGGCGGCCGCGGTGGGCCTCAATGAAGCGCTCGGACTGGACGAAGAAGCCGCCGGTGCCGCAGCAGGGATCGTAAACGCGGCCTTTGACGGGCTCGATCATGCGGACGAGGGTGTCCACGATGGAGCGCGGGGTGTAGAACTCGCCGCCGGTTTTGCCCTGGAGGGTGGAGAATTCGCCCAGGAAGAACTCGTAAACGCGGCCCAGGAGGTCGAAGCCGGCGGTGCCGGCGAGGTTGAGGTTGGTGAAGAGATCAACCAGCTGGCCGAGCATTTGGGAGCTGAAATCGGGTTTGCCGTAGATTTTGGGGAGGACGCCTTTGAGGGCCTCGTTGTCGCGCTCGAGGGCGCGCATGGCGTCATCGATGCGCTTGCCGATGTCGGAGGCGCGGGCCTGGGCGGCGAGCTGCGCCCAGCGGGCCTCGGCGGGAACCCAGTAGATGTTGGCGGCGGCGTATTCGTCGCGGTCTTCGGTGTCGCAGCTCTCGGCCTGGAGGGCGGCCTGCTTGGTCTCAAAGGCGGAGGAAAGGTAACGGAGAAAGACGAGGCCCAGGCAGACGTGCATGTAGTCTGTGGGGGGGACAGCGCCGCGCATTTTGTTGGCGGCGTCCCAAAGCTGGGTCTCCAGGGAGCGGGCAGCCGGGGCGGCGGTTTCGGATTTCTTGGCTGGGCGTGGCATAAGGGGTTTAACGGGAGCAGATTGGATAGGGGCTTTTGGCCTGGGGGACGGATGCAAGGGGGCGGCCAGCGGGCGTGTGCCGCCGGGGGGCGCGGGCGAGGGCTCGGGCGTGGTTTGAACGCTTCATTTTGGCACTTCCTACAACACCACAAGGGCTTAGGGGTGGGAGGTTACCAAGGGGGACGGGGGGGTGGCTAGGGAAAAGGCTGAATTATGAAGGATGAATTC
>CAIYYI010000146.1 GCA_903930345.1 uncultured Verrucomicrobiota bacterium | reverse complement strand
CCATTCCAGCACGCGGGCTTGGAACAGTTTCTCCAGTGGTTGGAGCGGGATCGGCGGCAGCACATGAAACTCGCCATTGCGTAAAAACAGCCCGTCGGCCACCAGGGCATGGAGGTGCGGGTGAAAATCCAGGTATTCCCCAAAGGTGTGGATGGACATCACGATGCCGGGCAGCCCGTCCGGCAGGTCCATGGCGGCGCGCAGGTAGCGCTCCTTCAACTTCTTCACCCGTCTCCTTCACGGGCAGGCTGGGGACGGTCTGCAGGCAGAGCCTCCTGAGATACAATGGCCCGCGGGCGCAGGTGCATGTTTTGATCCAATTTTACCAATTTACATCGACGCAAGCGACTTTGGAAGAAAGGTATAGGTAATATCCAAGCTCCATTCCAGTGGCCCGTCCTTCGATGAAAAACGAACGATACTATGGTCTGACCCAGACGATGACCCGGACGATGGTAAATGAAGCAAGCGTTGGCCGGCCAAGCGGCGGTCCCGGCGAGCGCCTGAACGCCGGGCGGTGCGGCCCGACTTCAGAAATCGGCTGTCTCAGCACTCCTGGTTCAACCGAGCCGCGATTTTGGACTGCGGCAAAACGGCCCGCCCATTAGCTTCCCGAGCGTTTATCAGCAGGGGACAAACCGCAAAACTATTTGCCCGAAAAGGTCGCTGCTGAAAAACACCCTTTATCTCACCAGAATCATTACTGTAGATTGAGCCCTTTTCCAGTTCATGGTCAGTTCATTCCACCACCCACCACGAGTAGCCGTTGGGTGGCAGTTGCACAGGCAGGCGGACGTTGAATTCACGGTCGAGCTTGAAGGTCTTGGGCTGGCTTTCCTGTTCGCGGATCTTCGCGGTGTCGGTCAGGCTGGTGTAGTAGAGCGGGATCGTCAACGTCTTGTTCACCGGTTGGGCGAGCGGGTTGTAGAGCATCAGCAAGCCCTTTTCTTGGCCGGCCGGGTTCACGTGCAGGATGCCGTCCCAATCGAGGCCGTTGGCGCGGCGCAAGTGAATGATGTCGCCGTCGAGCACTTGCCGGTGGGTCTTGTAGAAGGTCACCCATTTGCTGACCAAAGCCTTGGTTGCCTCGGTGTCGTAGAGGCGCGGGCCGCGGTAACAGGCCTGGACGCCGTAACCCAGCAGGTTGGCGAAGCGGGCCTCGTAGTGGTCGCGGTGCTGGTCCAATGGCTCAATGGTCGCCGCCGCGCCGCCCCCCTGATACTCGCTGAGCGGAACAAACATCCACCCCATCGAAGCCGTCTTGTTCCAGGTGCCATCGAACATGTTCTGACGTTCGATCAACTCCTGCTCGTGGCGGGGCAGGCTCCAGTTTGATTCCCGGTAGTGCATGGCGCACTTGGTGCCACCGGCCAGGAAATACCAGTCGGGGATGTTGAGATAGACGCCGTGGCCGGCACACCACTTGTACAGGTCGGTGATCGCGCGCCACATCACCCATTGCGAATCTTCCAGCCCACGGTGCCCGGGATGGTTCTTCGCGGCACACCGGTCGCCGGGATAGGAGCCGTCGTGCTCCAGCACGCCCAGCCCGGCGGTGTCCATGAACTGGCGAAGCGTGGCGAGATAATCCTGTCCCCACTTCGCCCCCAAACACGGCATGACGCCAAATGTAGCCGGCTGCCCCTGCGTGTTGTCGGCTGGCGTTCCGGCGCCGCGCGAGGCGAGCAACGAGTAGCCACCCAACACAATGCCCTTGGCGCGGGCCTCGTCGGCGAGTTCCTTGTACCGGGCGAGGTAGGCGGCGTCGGTGCTCTCAAAATTGAAGCCGGAACCAAACGACATGATGATCATTTCAAAACCGACCTCATGTGCCTGGGCGATGGCGTCGCGGATGGTCTTGGGGTCGGAGCCGAGTTTGTGGAACATCAGCGGGTTTTCCGCCGTCCACGGCGCCACCGTGCGGTACATGCGGCGTTGCGCCAGCGTGCGCCGTTCGCGCTCGGTCGAGTCGAGCAACAGCTCGAACACGCGGAAGGAGTAAAACTGCGCGCCCGGCGCGACCTCGGCATCCGGCCCCATCTGCGGCGGCTCGCACTTGAGCAGGCAGGGCGTCTTCTGCGGATAATTCACCTGCGTGGGATAATCCGGGTCAGGGCCCACCTTGACGGCCGGATTGTCGTAATACGGACTCATGTTGCTGCCGAAAGTGAAATCGGTTTCGACGTTCAAGTTCGGATGTTCGTGGGTCGGGGCGACGCCCGTGCTGATTTCCGGTTCGGCGAAGCGCAACTCCTCCGCCACGAACCGATTCACCCGCACCGTTTTGCCCGCGGTGTTTCTGACCACCAGCCATTTCGAGAACAACGGAATGCCGTCGTAAATTTCATAATGCACTTCCACCTCCGGCAAATCCGCGCGCACGGCGGCGGTGGCTGACCGCTCCGCCCCGCGCCAGGTCACCTTCAAGATATGGAGACGAACCGGCGTCTTGTCCGCGCCAGCATCCGTGCCGGTGCCGTTCATGCCGACCTTGCCCACGCGCAAAGCGGTCGGGGAATTGGGGCACGAGGCCGTGCCGATAATGGTGAAGGGCCGGCCTTCCTGCGCGGCTTCGAACATGGCGGCGCCGTTTTCGAGGCGCACGCGCAGCCGGCAAGGTTTGGCACGGTCGAAGGCGCCGCCAATTTTCCCATGCGCCTCGTATTTGCCTTCGCCCGGCCGGGTGATGAACCGCACCACGCCCGACCCGGTCACCAAGGCCAGGCCCGGACCCCACGCCGCGGAAGAATCCGTGCCGCTGTTAAGCACGACCTCCACCGACTGTGCTCCCGGCGGCCACGGGTGCTCGGCGCAAACCGCCATCGCGGCTGCCGCCATGATTTCTCCGGCCTTGCCTTCGTTGACGAAGGACGCGCGGGCAAATCCCTTCGCGGCTTTCACTTTCCACTCCGGCGGGAGCGACGTCTGATTGGAAAAATCCTCTTCCTTCAGCACCGGCGCCGTCAATGTTTGCGGCGCGTCCGCTAGCGGGAGGAAGCGGAGCACAACCTGTTGTCCCGGCGGCGGCCAGGGCAAATCCCTCGACATCCATTCCCGGCGTTTCAGCCACGGGAACCGCGCCACGGTTGGCCCGACCGTCCAGCCGGCCAATCGGTAGGCCTGCGGGTTGGCCGTCAGGCGATTCAGCCATTCCGCCTTGAGGTAATTGTTCACCGGCTGGCCTTTGAGGCCGCCGATCTCATACTCGGTGCCATCAAGGGTGATCCGAGCCTCCGGCGCGAGAGCGCGCAAGACGTGTTCGCCAGTGGTGAGGTTCTGCAAATCCACGGTGGCGGCGTTCGGCGCCAGCCGGATGACGCGCCGGGCCAGGCCGTTTTCCATGATCAACTCGTTCGCGTTGGTGACAACCACAGCCCGGTATGGCGCTGGATCAATCAGCCAGTCCGGTTGGATCTGTCTAACCTGTCCGCTCGCGGAATCGACCGCGGCCAGCATCAGGCTGACGCTTGTGAAGCAGGCAAAGATTCGCATGTGCTTTCTGGGTGGGAAGTTCACTTAGGATCACATTTCACAGTCCACTTCACGCTGCGGCTGTCCTTCGAGACAATCG
The DNA here is from genome assembly GCA_903930345.1 of uncultured Verrucomicrobiota bacterium. Classification (GTDB taxonomy): domain Bacteria; phylum Verrucomicrobiota; class Verrucomicrobiia; order Limisphaerales; family CAIYYI01; genus CAIYYI01. Next base: position 1,303 of record CAIYYI010000146.1, on the reverse strand, counting down.
TCACGCGCAGCCAGCCGGCTTCTCGGGACGACACGGCGATGGTCACGCCCGCTGCCTGGTCGGCGGCCGAAACCGAAGCGGAGACGGCCTTCCATTTTTCCAGGCCGGCCATGCGCAGTTCGTAGGGGTCGCCGGCCACCACCTGACTGATCACCGAGAGTTGGTTGCGCTGCCACTTCTCGCCCGAGACATCCACGACCCCTTGCGTCACATGCCGGGAAGTGCTGACCAGGATCGGATGCTCCTCGGCGGCGCGGATCGCGATCACCCGGCAAGACACGCCGGGCACATCGAACGCAAACGAGCCGCGAAAGTCCGGCAGCGGCGTGTTGCTCCAGAAATCGAAGGCGTGATAGGTCTTGCTGCTGTCCAACCCGGCTTTGCCAGCGTCGTAACTGATCGCGCGTGAGGTGCTGTCCCAATTGTAGAGGCCGAGCACGTGGCGCGGCGGCGCGGTGAGCAGCCAGATGCTTGGCATCACGGAATCGAAGTAATCCACGGGCCGCGCCGTGGCGTGATGTGACGGCAGACAGCGTTTCAGAATGTCGTGGCGCTCGGGCGGCAGGCCGGGCAGCCAGTCGCTGTTCAAGTTGAACATGCCGCTGACGGCGACCCACGACGCGAGCAACTGGGCGTGGTTGAGTTTCACGACGGGCCGGAGGTAGGACGGATCGGGGTCGTTCCACCAGACGCGGCGATGCAGGAAGTACAGCCGGTTGCCGCGAATCGGACCGGTGATGATGCCGCCGCCCTCGAAGTGCATGACCTCGTTCCGGTAGTCCTGCCAGCCAAACCCGTTGTCCGGGCCGATGCGCATCGAGTCCACCAGGCCAATGGCGCCGCCCAGCGAACGCATGTTCTGGCTGGCGCAGCAACGGGAGAAGAACACATCCGGCCCCGCCGCCTTGCGCAGCAGCTTCAACTGATAAGAATTTGGTTTCGTTGGTTTTGCTCTCAATTGTGCGAAATTGCCGCCGAGCGGTTAGGGAGCATTGCTTTTTGGCCTAAATGCTTCTCCCATTGACTCCCGTAATGGCATTTTCTGCTACTGACGAGAACACAGAACCATCAAAGCCCAATGAAATCAGTAGAAACCTCATCGATTCAATTGCCGCAGGAGTCAACGGGATAAGCATATTGGCCTATTTTCTTCGTGGCGACCCTATTCCTCCACCTGACCGAACGTCAAGCCACGAATTCAAACCCAGTTTTCCCCCGTTTCAGACGGCGAACCAGTCGTATTTGGAAGATTCGCGGACAAACCGGGTGCGCGTAGGGCGTACTATTGCATAACCGGCTCATG
>CAIYYI010000145.1 GCA_903930345.1 uncultured Verrucomicrobiota bacterium | reverse complement strand
CGGCAAACCTGTTTTTAACACAAAGCACGCAAAGATCGCGTAGATCGGAAACGCGGAAGAGGAGTTGGATTGACCACGAATTACTCGAAATACACGAATAGGGGTTGGGAGAGGTTGGAGAGAGTTGATGGTTCTTGGATGGCAGTATGGCTAAAGATGCACCCAAAACCCGGCGCGCCTTAGGCACATCTTGAAAGCTCATTGGAATAAGATAGGAGATTGTAGATGGAAGATTGTAGATTGACCATTTGCAGGAGCGGCCCAAGAGCGACCCGGCCAAGCTGGCTCTAGCCGCCCGCGTCCTTGAGGAAACGCCTCTGACGACATCTTGGCCCGCCAGGCGGTTGTACTTGGGGAGTTGGAAGAGCTTCGCTTTCAAGCTCCATTGCTGGAGAAAAGCCGATGGGAAAGGCCCCAATGAAGACAGACTCGTGTTTGACCCCTAAACGTGGCATAACCGCACTGAGTCGAGAAGAGGCCAGGCGGTGGATGAGCTTTAGCCGCCTTGGGGTGCGGCGGGCGCTGGTGTTTTGACAAGCGAAGGTAAGATCGGGGGATGCTATTTGCGGGGCGGTTCATCTGCGGCGGCTCTACATGCCTTGACCAGCAAGCGGTTGGAGGCGAGCATGAGACCAACGATCAGGAAAGGAAGAACCACAGGCCACGGGAATTTCGTGGAGGAGAGGCCGTAATAGAGGATGTCAGGGACAACAATGGCCGCAAGCCATAACATCGTGTTTTGCTTCACCAGCCTGCTCTGATCGGAATTGTTCATGGTGCTGTTGGTATTGGTGGTTGGTCAGTGCGCGACATGCCAGCCACCCAGGAATATTGAGCGAACATTACGTTCGTCATCACCGGTGGCTGGATTTTCATCAGGAGGCGATATTGGACAGGCACACCCACGCTGGCAAGGACTATTGGTTGGTTGATGGTTGATAGCTGGGGAAGGACTACTGACCACGGACTACTGACTACAGCAAGACAATGCGGATTGCGGAACGCGAGAATTGTAGGACAAGCTAACAGGTGACAAGCGCTGCAAATCACTTTATAGGACCCATTCACGAAGACGCCCCATGCTATGGCCTGCCCCCTGCTCCTGCCGTGGTAAGCGGCCAGTTGATAAGGCTCCAATCCGCGCAAGTCGCCGCTTTGGCAATGCGCCCGGCGACATTTTGAGGAGTTTGTGGAACGCTACCCCGAACAATACGAGCCGCGCTACGGTCGCTTGCGGTCCATCGTTCCGGAGGTCGTAAAGAAGTTCTTGGATTGCGGGGTACTGGAGCGCGGCTTTGCCCGCATCCGGTGCGACCACTGCCAGCACGAGTACCTGCTGGCTTTCTCCTGCAAATCCCGCTGGTTCTGCCCCTCCTGCCACCAGAAGAAAGTCCAGACCAGCGCGGAATTCATCGTCAGCCAGGTGCTCGCCCCCGTACCGCACCGGCACTACGTCCTGGCCCTGCCCAAGATGCTCCGCCCCTATTTCCAGCATCATCGCGACTTGCTCAAGCGGCTTTGCTGCCTGGCGCGCGCATGCCTGACCGACTACCTGCGCGCCGCCATGGACCTGCCGGACGGGCTGCCCGGCATCGTGATGTCCATCCACACCTTCGGGGAATACCTGGATTTTCACCCGCACCTCCATGCCCTGGTGGCCGACGGGCTGTTTTTACGCAATGGCGAGTTTCATGTGCTGCCGCCGATCCCGCTCCAACCACTGGAGAAACTGTTCCAAGCCCGCGTGCTGGAATGG
>CAIYYI010000144.1 GCA_903930345.1 uncultured Verrucomicrobiota bacterium | reverse complement strand
TTTGCTATTGCTGCGGCAGAAAGTTTGAGGATGTCAGCGTCGATTCTACATAACATAGTAATACTAGGCGCGAGCGAGGCGCATATCCGCAGCGATCTGATTGCCAGGCGCGAGCGCGCCCAGCCCAGTTTGGGGCAGCAATATCGCAGGGCTTGGGAAGCCAAACGAGCGAGCAACAACGCCAGCGGCCCAAAGAACAAGTGAATTATACTCATCTTGAAAGCTCATTGGAATTAGGCTCATAGGAATTACCCGATTCCAGGTGCGACGTCCCCTTTGGAGTGAAAGCAGGCCACGGATTATACATTGAACCTCGCGTCAAATCAGGCTATTACCACTTCCGATACTATGCTGAGAACACTATTAAATCCGCTGCTGGCGGGTGGGTTGGTCACCTTGTTGTGGTGCGGAACCCTGCTGGGCGCGACCCCGGCGGAACTCTGGCTCACCCACCCTGATGGCACCGCGCGATTTCAAAGGCAGGTCAAGCCGCTGGTTTTTGGCGGTGAAACCAACGAAAATCCAACCCTGGTGGTCGATGCCAGCCGGACCTTTCAAACCATGGATGGCTTTGGCTACACCCTCACTGGCGGCAGTGCGCAGCATCTCATGCGCATGTCCGGACCCGCACGCGCCGCCCTGCTGCGGGAGCTGTTCGCCACGGACGGCAACAACATTGGCATCAGCTACCTGCGCATCAGCGTGGGGGCCTCCGATTTGAATGAACGGGTGTTCAGCTACCATGACCTGCCTGCCGGGCAAACCGATCCCCAGCTGGCCCGTTTCCATCTGGGGCCGGACCGGGCGGACCTGATTCCCATCCTGCAGCAGATTCTGGCCCTTAACCCCGCTCTCAAGCTCATGGGCTCTCCGTGGAGCGCCCCGGTCTGGATGAAAACCAACCAGGATTCGCGCGGCGGCAGTCTGAAGCCGGAGTGCTACGCGGTGTATGCCCGTTACCTGGTGAAATACCTCCAGGCAATGCAGACGGAGGGGATCACCGTGGACGCTCTGACCATCCAGAATGAGCCGCTGCATCCGGGCAACAACCCGAGCATGCACATGACGGCGCTGGAACAGGCGGACTTCATCAAGAACCACCTCGGACCGGCCTTGCGTCAGGTGGGCCTGCGCACCAAGCTTATCTGCTACGATCACAATGCCGACCGGCCCGACTACCCCCTCGCCATCCTGAATGATCCGCAGGCCAAGCCCTTTGTGGATGGTTCTGCGTTTCACCTGTACGCCGGGAAAATCGAGGCGCTCAGCCAGGTGCATGACGCACACCCGGACAAAAACCTGTATTTCACGGAGCAATGGATCGGGGCTCCGGGCAATCTGAAGGGCGACCTTTCCTGGCATGTCAGCCAACTGATCGTGGGTGCCAGCCGCAACTGGTGCCGCACGGTGCTGGAGTGGAACCTGGCCGCCGATCCGCAGCACCGTCCGCACACTGACCGGGGCGGCTGCGACCGCTGCCTCGGCGCGATCACCCTGGACCAGGACCGCGTCACCCGCAACCCGGCCTACTACATCATCGCCCACGCCTCCAAATTTGTGCGGCCCGGCTCGGTGCGGGTCGAATCCACCGCCTCGAAGACACTGGTGAACGTGACCTTTCGCCGGCCGGATGGGCGGCTGGTGCTGGTGGTGTTGAATCGGCAGCCCGCTCCTCAGCGCTTCAACATCAGCAGCCAGGGTCAACTGCTGGCCACCACTCTGCCGGGGGGCGCGGTGGGGACCTATGTGTGGTAGCCCGTGGGCGCAAGTGAAAATCAGGGTTCTTGACTCCCCCCTGTTCAGCGCGCCAGAATGTTCCACCGTCATTTACTCATTATGAAACACACTGGTTTGCTTGTGGCAGGTGCCCTGACGTTGCTATCCGTCTGGGCCCAGGCGGCCGCGCTGGTCCGCCCGACCCAACTGCGGTGCGAATACCTGGAGAATCCGCTGGGCCTGGATGCCCGGCAGCCCCGGCTGGGCTGGGTGCTGGCTGCGGAGAACAAAAACGCCCGCAGCCTGTCGCAATCCGCCTACCAGGTGCTGGTGGCCTCCACGCCGGAAAAGCTGGCGCGGCACGAGGGCGACCTGTGGGATTCCGGCCGGGTGGCGAGCGACCAGGCGGCCCAGGTGCCCTTCAGCGGACTGCGCCTGGCGGCCAGCCAGCGCTGTTTTTGGAAGGTCAAGGTTTGGGACCAGGACGCCCAGCCCTCCGACTGGAGCGTCCCCGCCTCGTGGGAGATGGGTCTGCTGGCGCCGGTGGATTGGCAGGCGCGCTGGATCGGGCGCAACTCCGACACGAATTCCCAGCCTGCGCCCCTGCTGCGCCGCGAGTTCAGCCTGAAGGGTAAGGTGAAACAGGCTCGCGCCTACATCTGCGGCCTGGGCTACTACGAGCTGCGGATCAACGGGCGCAAGATCGGCGATCACCTCCTCGACCCCGGCTACACCCGTTTTGACCGGAACGACCTCTATGTCACCTACGATGTCACCGCTGAGCTGCAACCCGGTGCCAACGCGGTGGGGGTGATCCTGGGCAACGGCTGGTACAATGTGCATACCAAGGCGGTCTGGAACTTCCACGAGGCGCCCTGGCGCAACTCGCCGCGCCTGCTCTTTCAGTTGCGCGTGGTTTACACCGATGGCCGCACCGATTTCCTGGTGAGCGATGAAGGGTGGAAAACCAGCACCGGACCGATCGTGTTCGACAGCATCTACGGCGGGGAGACCTACGATGCCCGGCTGGAGAAACCCGGTTGGGACACGGCGGGCTTCAATGACAACGAATGGGAGCGCGTCTGCCTGCTGGGGTCGCCCCGGGGCAACCTCAACGCCCAGGCCATGCCGGCCATCAAAGTCAGCCAGACCCTCAAGCCGGTGAAGCTCACGGAGCCCACGCCCGGCGTGTACATCTTTGATGTTGGCCAGAACCTTGCGGGCATGGCGGAGCTGACGCTCACCGGGCCGGCGGGCACCCGCGTGCAGATGCGTTACGGCGAGCGGCTGCACCCGGATGGCACCCTGGACGTGGCGGACATCGCCCAGCACGTGAAGCGCATGGACAGCAACCAGCAGCACCAGACCGACACCTACATCCTCAAGGGCGCCGGCCGCGAAACCTGGCATTCCCGGTTCACCTACCACGGCTTCCAGTACGTGGAGGCCACCGGATTTCCGGGCAAGCCGAGCTTGGAAAACCTGCGCGCCCTCTTCATCCATTCCGCCATTCCGGAGGCGGGCTCGTTCGAATGCTCCAATCCGCTGTTCAACCGCATCCTGCGCAACGCCCGCTGGTCGTTTCTCAGCAACCTGCAGGGCGTCCCCACCGATTGTCCGCACCGGGAGAAGAACGGGTGGACGGGCGACGCGCACCTGGCGGCGGAGCAGGCCATGTACACGTTCCAGCCGGTGACCGTCCACGCCAAGTGGGTGCAGGACCTGGCGGACGAGCAGCGGCCCAGCGGCGAGCTGCCGGGCATTGTGCCCACCTCGGGCTGGGGCTATTCCTGGGGCAACGGTCCTGCGTGGGACAGCGCGTTCCTGCTGATCCCCTATTACCAGTACGTCTATTACGGCGACACCGAGATTTTGCGCCGCCATTACCCGGGCTTCAAACGGTATGTCGATTTTCTGACGACCAAGGCCAAGGACGGCATCGTGAGCCACGGCCTCAATGACTGGGCTCCGTGGAAGACCAAGACCGATGCGCCGATCACCTCCACCGGCTATTATTATGTCGATGCCCGCATCACGGCCCTGGCCGCCGCCGCGAGCGGTCGCGCCGCCGAGGCGCGCCAGTACAACGAGCTGGCGGAGCAGATCAAAACGGCGTTCAACCGCCGCTTCTTCAAGCCGGAGACCGGCAGCTATGACCAGGGGAGCCAGACCGCGCTGAGCTGCGCCCTGTACCAGGGCCTGGCGGAGCCGCCGCACCGCCGGCAGGTGCTCACCAACCTGGTGGCCGCCGTCGAGAAGAGCAACAACCACATCGACACGGGCATCCTCGGGTGCAAGTACATCCTCAACGCCTTGCTGGAAGAGGGCCGGCCCGACGTGGCCTACCGGATGGTGGCGCAGAAGGATCAGCCCTCCTGGGGCTGGTGGCTGGAGCAGGGGGCCACGACCCTTTGGGAGCAGTGGAACGGCAGTGAATCCCGCAACCACATCATGTATGGCGATGTGGTGGCCTGGTTTTACAAGGCCCTGGCGGGTATCCGGCCCGATGTGGCATCCCCCGGCTTCAAGCACTTCCTGATCCAGCCGCACGTGCTGGGCGACCTGACCTTTGCCCGCGCCGATTACGACTCCATCCGGGGGCGCATCACGAGCGATTGGAAGGTGGTGAAGGGCGAGTTCCGTCACACGGTGGTGATCCCGCCCAACAGCACGGCCACGGTCTCCCTGCCCATCGCCCAGGCGGAGCTGGTGCGGGAAAATGGCCGGCCGCTCAGCAGCAGCGGCGGGGTGAAGGTGGTCGGATCCGAGTCGGGCCGCACGGTTTTGGAGGCCGGCTCCGGCACCTACCAGTTCAGCGGGCCGCTGGCGCGCTGAGTTTTGGAATTTTGGAATCACCGGCAAAC
>CAIYYI010000143.1 GCA_903930345.1 uncultured Verrucomicrobiota bacterium | reverse complement strand
TTCACAAACAGCGAATGGATTGGTCCCGCCGCCACTGCCACCACGTTGCTGGCCACACTCACGGGCCGGTTGGTGTCGGTGTTGTTGCCGATGCCTAACTGGCCGTAATTGTTTCCACCCATAGTCCACAGCGTGCCGTCGCTCTTCACAAACAGCGAATGGATTTGTCCCGCCGCCACCGCCACCACGTTGCTCCCGAGGCCGACCGCCTGGCAGGGGCTGAGGTTCGTGCCATTCCCCAACGAGCCAAAAGTGTTGTAGCCCCAGCCCTTGAGCGGCGCATTGGGCACGCTCAAGAACGCGGGCCGGCTGATGACCAGGCCGTACATATTGGTGATCACCACCTGGTAGCTGCCGCTGTTGGTGTATTGAAACGACGCAAAGCCCAAGGTGCTGTTGGTCTGACCCGCCAGTTTCACCCCGTCCTTGAACCACTGGTAAACCAGCGGCGGGGCACCGCCCGCGGTGACGCTGAGGGAGGCGGCCGCCCCCAAACTCACCACGCTGCCAGTCGGGCCGGCGGCCACCGAAGGAGCCGGCGGGAGGGTGGTCAATACCGCCACGGTGCTGGTGACGCTGCCGAAGCTGTTGATCAGGATGACCGTGTAGCTGCCCGCGTTGTTGGTCGTGACGCCGGTGAGCGTGTAGTTCGCGGCCGTGGCGGCGGCTATGGCGGCACCGTTAAAGCACCATTGATAGCTCAGCGGGCTGGTGCCGGTGGCGGTGACGCTGAAGGTGGCGTTGCTGCCGTAGAAGACCGACTGGCTGGCCGGGTTGGTCGCAATGTAGGGTGGGTTGTAACTGAGCGCATTGGCCATTAGCCGACCGCCGCTGGTGCTGGCCAGCCAACTGTTGTAAACATCGGAGGAGGGCGGGAACAGATTCAACGCCACCACGCGTCCCTTGGACACCACCATCGGCTGCCCGTTGTCCAGCCGCGCCACCCGCGTGGCCCCGCTGGCGAGCGCCAGGGGAGTCTGGCACATGTAGTTGGTGAACGCGCTGACGCCCAGAAGCAGCGGGCTGCCGGGAACATCGGCCACCATCCCATAAGTCCCGCCGAAATTGTTGGTGTAATTGTAAGGCACCGTCACGGGCAGGTAGTCGCCCGCCGCGAACCTCCCGCCCGGGGTCATGCCAGCCATCGATTCCAGCGAGAACAGGCCCAGCACCACCGTGCCGCCGCCATCCACATAGCTGGCCAGGTTGTTGCCCAGCGTGGTGGCATCGGCAAAAGCATCGTCGCTATACACCAGCACCGCCGAATAGTGTTGCAAGGTCGCCAGGCTCGGCGTGTCGATGTCTACCTGATAGACATCCACCGAGGAGAATAGACCGCTGGCCATCAGCTTGGCCTGCACATCGGCATTCCAGTCGTCGTCCGGCTCCGCGCCCAGCACAGCGACGCTGGCGTTGGTCGCCAGGACGGTCAGCGCCGCCGCGCTGCTGGTCACGCTGCCTGCCATGTTCGTGATGAGGACGGTGTAAAAACCCGTGTGATTGGTCGTGATGCCGGTGAGGCTGTAACTCGTGCTGGTGGCGCCGTTGATCGCGGCACCGTTGAAGCGCCACTGATAGCCCGGCGAGGGCAAGCCACTCGCCGTGACGCTGAAGGTGGCGGATCCGCCGGGGAGCACCGTCAGGCTCGACGGGTTGCTCGTGATGGCAGGGAGAATGGCGAGGGTCAGCGCCGCCGCGCTGCTCGTGACGCTGCCGTAGAGGTTGGAAACGATGACCGTGTAATTTCCGGCGTGGCTGGGCGTGATGCCGGCGAGGCTGTAGCTGGCGCTGGTGGCACCGCTGATGGCGGTGCCGTTCAAGGACCATTGGTAGCTGAACGGAGGCGTGCCGCCGGCAGTGACGCTGAACGTCAGGTTGCCGCCGAGGGGAGCCACCTGGCTCAACGGCGCCGTGACCACGGTCGGAATATAACCCACGGATAAAACCGCCACGCTGCTGGTGACGCTGCCGTAGAGGTTGGTAATGATGACCGTATAATTTCCGGCTTTGTCGGTCGTGATGCCGGTGAGGCTGTAGCTGGCGCTGGTGGCACCGCCGATGGGGACGCTGTTGGAGCACCATTGGTAGCTGAACG
>CAIYYI010000142.1 GCA_903930345.1 uncultured Verrucomicrobiota bacterium | reverse complement strand
CTCTTCTCGTAGCATTGCTGGCCGGGCGACATGAGCATGGCGGCCGGGAGGTGATAAACAGCTTCCACGGTGTCGAGCACTTTGGCCTTGTCGGCCACCAGACCTCCGACCCACAGGTCAAACGGCTGCTCGCCATCCAGGTTGTTAAGTGCCAACGGACCGCCGTTGGTGGTCGCCGATGTGGTTTTGATGGCGATGGCGCTTAGCTCACGCCAGGGAGCTTTTTCCAGCGAGGCGTTCACCAGAAAACGCTCCGGCTTCTCCTTGATCTCACGGACGACCACCGTTGCGCTCGCCTCGCGCGCCTCCGGCCAGGAGGGATAATCCAAACCATTGGCAAGCAACAGGCCGTGACCATTTTCGTCCAAGCGAATCGCGCGGCTTATTGGCACAAGCCGACCAAGGTATGAGGTGGTGGCGTTACTGATTCTCACCGCATCGTCGGGTGATGACGGCATTTGCTCCCAGACGGGATGCCCCCAGCCTTTGATGCCTGGCAGTTGAAGGGCTTCATCCTTGAGCACCAGGTTAAGGCAAATGGTTGCCAGCAGGTTTTCAGCACGTGGAAACGCATGGAGCATACTACTGGGCAAGCAAGGTGCATGGGCGCTTTGCCCGGGCGCCGGTTTCGGATACTTTGCCCAGCCAATGGTGGGCTTGCCATTCCACAATGCGACGCCAATGGTTCCGCCGGGCGAGTACGCCTGGAATGTTAGCAGCATGAGAGCAGCCTGCCCCGCAGTGAATGTACGGGGGCCACCCCCGGAATTGTCAAACAGTGTGGTGTTGTTTCCGGTGGCCAGTGCGAGATCGAGTTTGCTCAGTGAATTGCCTTCATCTTCTTCACTTTTACTCGTGGTGAGCCCCGTTGCCTGCAGAAACCGCTCTCCGTTCCCAAACAGCTCAAAAGCCGATTGCCATCGCTTGAGGTACGCTGCGGCAGCCGCAGGCAGCTGTTCACGGCAAGCCTCCCAATCTTCCCGGTCGGACGGCCCATCCAGGGCCGCATGCGCCACGCAGAGCAGGAGGCGCATCAAGGCTATGCGCTCGTGTGGGCGGACCGCCAGGTCACGGATTTCCAAACCGTGCTGGAAGACGTCACTCAGGCTGGCCAGGCCAGCGGTGCCGTTATTCCAGACCACCGGAATCCAGGGATCAATCGTAAGATTCATATTCTTCTTCCAGGTTGTTTTTCAGGGAGGTTTTTTGTTGGCGGGGCACCGCCACGCCTTCGTCAGGATGCCAGGTCAGGCCGGAGGGCTCATCGCTGCCAGGCCAAAATATTTGGTTTCCTCGCACCAGGCCCAGGGCGCAGACACCGGAGATATGCTGGCCCAGCCAGGCAGGCGCATTGCGCAAGCCGGGTGCCACCGCGTGGCGCGGCATCCGCACCAAATTCCAATGCATGGCTTTGGCGGCGGGAAAACCCCACCCATAATCCGCGGCCTCGATGAATTCCCCGTTCAACAGGGTAATCCCGGTCTGGCCTTTGACCGCAGGGTCAACGCGGGTGGCAAGCAGAAGTTGGGCAGTCGGGAGGGAGCAATACCGGGTTTGAACACCTTCATCATCCTTCAGGGCAGGCTGGTTCCAGACACAGGTGTTGCTTAATGCATCTCTCCTCAGCTTTTCTTTGGCCTGCTCCAATTCCTGCCGGAGGCTGCACCAACCCGGCGGTTCATCTTTGGCTTCCGCATAGGTTGCCTCCAGCAGGGTTCGGATGTCTTTGGGCAGGGTGATTTGTGACCGTTTCTGCCATTGTCCATGAGATCTCAGCAGGACGTATGGGGCGTACACCCACCCGCTCGGCCCCAGTGCCTCTTTGAGCTGGCGCGCCTCCGCCTGGTCATGGTCAATCTCGGCCAGCGCGGCCGGGATATGGATGATCAATTCAGCCGTTGCACCTTGCGGACGGGTTCTGTCATGGCGCCAGAGCCGGCCCAGTCGCTGCAGCAGCATGTCAGTAGGAGCCAGGTCGCTGACGAGCAGGTCGGCATCAATGTCCACGCTTTGCTCGACCACCTGAGTGGCGACCAGCACGCAGCCGTTTGGCCGGTTGGGGGTACGCTTGCCCAGCCTGGCCAACCATTCGGTTTCCAGTTCCTCACGCCGGTACTGCGGAAACCGCGAGTGCAACAGCGCCAACGGCGGACCGCCCTCCTGCCGGGCGCTTTTCAGCAGCCGCAAGGTTT
>CAIYYI010000141.1 GCA_903930345.1 uncultured Verrucomicrobiota bacterium | reverse complement strand
TCCAACCCAGCCAAAGCAAAACAAGTTATGAACGCAAAGTTTCTCGCTCTCACTTCCCTGATGGCCGGGTGCGCGGTGTCGGGTTGGAGCCAGTCTGCCATGAAAGCCATCCCTTTTTCCGATGACGTCAAGTTCCTCCAGAAACACACCCCGGTGATCGTGCTCTCGGATGCCGCCAAGGCCGCCCAGGTGGCGGTGGTGCCGGCGTACCAGGGCCGGGTGATGACCAGCACGGCGGGGGGCAGCCGGGGCCTGAGCTTTGGATGGGTGAACCGGGAGCTGATCGCGAGCGGCAAATTTGAGCCGCACATCAATGTGTTTGGCGGGGAGGATCGCTTTTGGCTCGGCCCTGAGGGTGGCCAGTTCTCCGTCTTTTTTGCTCCCGGCGCGTCATTTGATCTGGAGCATTGGTTCACCCCGGCATCCATTGATACCGAGCCTTTCAAAGTCGTGAAGCAAACCCGGGAGAGCGTGCTGTTTCAACGCTCCCTCCAGCTCACCAATTATTCCGGCACCCGTTTTGAGGTGGAGGTGCAGCGCGAGGTGAGGCTGCTGGATGGGGCCAAGAGTCTCGCGGCCCTCCAGGCATCGCTGGAAAAAGGGGTGAAGGCGGTGGCTTATGAAACCGTCAACACCGTTAAAAATGCCGGACGCAACGCCTGGAGCAAGGAGACGGGCCTGCTCTCCATCTGGATTCTGGGCATGTTCAACGCCGCCCCGGAGACGACCATCGTCATTCCTTATGTGGCCGGTCCGCAGGCGAGCTTGGGGCCCGTGGTGAACGACACCTATTTCGGCAAAGTGCCCGCTGATCGGTTGGTGGTCAAAGACCAGGCGATGTTTTTCGCGGCCGACGCCAATTACCGCAGCAAGATCGGGGTCTCCCCGCAACGGGCCAAGCCGGTGCTGGGCAGCTACGATGCCGCCAGCCGGGTGCTCACCCTGGTGAAGTTCACCCTGCCCGCCGGGAATACGGATTACGTGAACTCCATGTGGCAACTGCAGGACAAGCCGTTTGGTGGGGATGCGGTCAACAGCTACAACGATGGTCCCTCCAAACCGGGGGCCAAACAGTTGGGCAAGTTTTACGAGCTGGAATCCTCCTCGCCCGCTCTGGCGCTGGCGGCGGGGGCACAGGCCACGCATGTCCACCAGACCCTGCATCTGCAGGGGAGCGAGGCGCAGTTGGATGCGGTGGCCCGCCAGGTGCTGGGCGTGAGCCTGGCGGAAATCGCTGGCGCGCTCAAACGCTGACCGGCCAGCCGGTTTTGCAATTTGCCGAAAGATTGGCTTGGCGAGCGATCTGGTCCTGCGTACACTCGCCACATGCCTGAGATTGCCAATTTTGTAAATCACGGCGCGACCCAGATAACTCCAGCAACGGTCGAGAAGCTGTTGCGTCAGATGCCCCTGTTGAAAATGGAGTTTACCCAGATCGACGCGCCCAGCCACCCGCACCTGGTGCGGCAATTGGAGTTTTTATCGGATGCGGTGGAAGATGTGGCTGAGGGCGCCTACAAGGAATTGCCCTATACGGCGCTGACCCAGGCTGTTTTCGCCCTGATGTACGTCCATAAAAAGGTGGATATCATCCCTGACTTCCTGCCCAAAATGGGACGTGCCGATGACTCCAGTGTGGTGCGCGCGGCGCTGATCCAGAATGAGAAGGCGTTTGCCAAGTATGCCACCTTTCTCGGCATGGACTGGGGCTCCATCACCAGCAAACCCTGATTCTTTCCCGATCTCCCCGTCGGCGGGGAAGCGTCGGGCATCACCAGTCCCGGACCATGGGGCGCAGGGGCGTCAGATCCGGATCCTTTAAAACCATGATCTTGGTGTCGCCCTGGCCCAGGATTTTGCTCGCTCTCACCAGCCAATGCCGCGCGGTTTCCAAATCGTTCAGTTGGCAGGCGTAACAGGCCAGGTTGTAGGGGATGACTCCCACTTCTGGAAACCGTCCGGAGTGCGGCAACAGGCAGACCAGAGCCTCCCGGGTTTGCCTCATCTCATGCAGCGCAAAGGATTGGTTGATGTAGCCCGTGGCGCGCTCCGGTGCGGTGGTGATGAGTTGCCGGGCCGCTTTGAGCGCCTGCGGCCAGTCCTTTAACTCGCTCAGCGCCTGCCAGCACACCTCCAGCGCATCCGGGTGCCCCTGCACGGATTTTGGCGCGCCCGCCAGTTCGGCAAGGGCCTCCTGGGGGTTGGCCAGCTCCAGCCAGCCCACGGCTCCCCGCACCCAGAACACCTCCGGTGGCTCCAATGGGGCGCTCGGCATGGCCGTTCAGCGGCGTTTGCCCGCCAGGAATTGCTCCACGTATTTGCCCAGGATATCCGCCTCCAGATTGACCTCATCGCCCACCTGGCGTGCATGCAGGGCGGTGATGTCGAAGGTGTGCGGGATGATCCAAATGCGAAAGCCTTTGCGCTTGGGCAGCACGTCCGCCACCGTCAGGCTGATGCCATCCACCGCAATGGACCCCTTGAAGACCAGATATTTCATCACCTCGGGCGCGGCGGAGATGTCCAGCACGTGGTCCTGTCCGGAGCGCTCCCAGCGGGTGATCTTCCCGGTGCCATCGATATGCCCCGTCACAAAGTGCCCGCCAAACTCGCCGGAGGCGGCCATCGGACGCTCCAGATTCACTTCCGAGCCGACCTGCACCGACTTCAGGTTGGTGCGGTTCCAAGTCTCCATCAGCAGGTCGAACCGCAAATCCCTGAAGCGTCCGCGGGTGGTGGCTTTCACCACAGTCAGGCAGCAACCGTTGATCGCGACGCTGGCCCCGAGCTTGGTGCCGCGCCCGCTCAGGCGTGCGCGCACGGTGAGTTGAATCGATTTGTCCGTGGGTTTGATGCCCACGACCTTGCCAGTTTCTTCCACAATGCCGGTAAACATAAGCCTGGGCATGAGTTGACCTGCGAATAAACGTGCTGGCAAGTGGAAACCACCGCCCGACTTCTCGCTCCTTTTCCCCCTGCGTCATCCACCAGCGCGTGGAACCGCAGGCCTGGCCCGGGGTGGGGGAGGTTATTCGCCGATGATTTTCACAAGCACCCGCTTGCGCCGGTTGCCATCGAATTCGCCGTAAAAGATCTGCTCCCACGGGCCGAAGTCGAGCTGGCCCTTCGTGATGGCCACCACCACCTCCCGGCCCATGATCTGGCGTTTCATGTGGGCGTCCGCGTTGTCTTCGCCGGTGCGATTGTGGTGGTATTGCGAGGTGGGGGCGTGCGGGGCCAGTTTTTCCAGCCACACCTCGTAGTCGTGGTGCAGTCCGCTCTCATCATCGTTGATGAAAACCGAGGCGGTGATGTGCATGGCGTTGACCAGGCAGAGTCCCTCCTTGACCCCGCTTTTGCGCACCAGTTCGGCGACCGTGGGGGTGATGTTCACGAAACCCCGGCGTCCGGGGACTTCAAACCAAAGCTGCTCGGTGAGGCTTTTCATGGGGCGGGTATGCCATGCCGGGCCGCTTCCGGCAATGCCAGAGTTGGGGCAGGGGGCAGTCGTTCACCTTCGGAAACAAAACCCAAGACAGTTCACCGTCTTTACCGCCGCAAAAACTTGGCCACGGCCTCGGTTCGGGTGCGGACCTGCAACTTTTCGTAAATCCTTCGGATATACGTGTGGACGGTCTCGTAGCTGATCCCCATTTTCTCCGCGATCTCCTTGTACAGGAATCCCTGGCTCAGATGATCCAGAACCTCCTGTTCGCGGGCGGAGAGGTTTTCCGTGGGCTGCACGGAGGGCCCGGCTTTTTGGAAGGATTGCACCACTTTGCGGGCGATGTGGGTGGTCATCGGCGAGCCGCCCTGTCGCACGTCGCGAATGGCGGCCAACAGCTCGTCCTTCGGGGTGCGTTTCAGCAGATAGCCCATCGCGCCCGCCGCCAGGGCGTTGAAGATGTTTTCCGTGTCCTCGTACACGGTCAGCATGATGATCTGGGTGTCGGTCAGGGTCTGCTTCAGTTTGCGGGCGCACTCCACGCCGTTCATGCCGGGCAGGTTGATATCCATCAGCACCACTTCGGGTTGCAGTTTGGCCATCTCTTCCAGGGCGGTTTCCGCGCTGCCAAAATCACCCACACAGACAAACCCCTCGGCACGGTTGATCACCCGCGCCAGGGTGAGGCGCAGTTGCTCGTTGTCTTCGACAATGGCGACACGGATGCTCATGGTGATGTTCGGTTGGCGGTTTCGGCGGTCCGCTTCAGGGGTGCGGTCAAACGCACCACAGCCCCTTTGACGGGGGCGGGCTCCAGCGTGAAACTGCCGCCCGCATCTTCCATCCGCTTGCGCATGTTGCGCAACCCATTTCTCTTGCTCGCGGCCTGCTGTTCCGGCGGCGGTGCGCCCCGGCCGTTGTCCTCGATCTCCAGGGTGAAGTGGTCGGCGGCCAGTTTCAGGCGCACATGGGCCTCCGTGGCTTGCGCATGGCGCACCACGTTGGTGATGGCCTCCTTGGCGGCAAGGAAGAGGTTGTGCCGGGCATCCGGCGGCAGGGCGACGGCAGGCAGGTTGGGCGGAATCTCCAGGCGATAGCGGACGCCCGCCACGGAGAAGAAGTCCTGGGCGTACTTGCAGAGGTAGGTGACGAGGCTGTCCAAGGTGTCGTTGGAGGGGTTCACCGCCCACACAATTTCGTCCAGCACGCGGGTGATCTCCCGCGAGGTTTGGGTGATTTGCCGGGCGTGGGCCTCGACCTCCTCCGGGATGTCCTTGTCCCCCTCGGCCAATTCGCCCAGCAGGGAGATTTGGGTGAGGCTGGCCCCCAACTGGTCATGCAGGTCGCGGGCGATGCGCGCCCGTTCCTTTTCCAGCGCCTCCTTTTGCCGGGTCTGCTGCTGGTGCTGCCGCAGTTTGCGGGTGGAGATGGTTTGGATGGTGCCGGTGATTCCCCCGAGCAGGGAGAGGGTGGCCAGGCCCAGGAACCACCAGGTGCGCCAGAAGGGGGGGAGCACCTCAAAGACCAGGCTGGCTCCCTCCGGATTCCAGATGCCATCCTCGTTGCACGCGGTCACCTGGAAATGGTAGTTGCCCGGGGGCAGTTTGCTGTAGCGGGCGATGCGTCCGTTGCCAGCCTCGGTCCATGTTTCCTCGAATCCGGCCAACTGGTACCGGAACCGGGCGCGGCCCGGGGCGCTCAGGTTAAGGCTGGTATAATGGATCTCCAACCGTTCCCGACCGGCGGCAATTCGCAAGGGGTTGGCCATGGTAGGGATTTCGTGGGGTTGGCCCTCGCTGGCGATCTGCTCGATCATCACCGGTGGGGCGACCAGGTTGGTGCTGAGCTGCAGCGGGTCAACGGTCACCACCCCCTTGATGGTGGGGAACCATAGCCGTCCATCCGGGGTGCGGGCGGCGGCCGGTTGGGAGCCCAGGGTGCATTCGCGGGTGGGCAGGCCGTCTGGCTTGGCAAAGGTCCGGGCGGCCAGAGGGGCGGGACCGGTGCCCGCCAGGGAGGCGCAGGGCACCCGGGTCAGTCCGGCATTGGAACCGATCCAAAGGCCCTGTTGGGCGTCTTCCAGCAGGTAATTGATGCTGTTGCTGGCCAGGCCTTCGCGCCGGGTGTAACGGGTCCATTGACCCCGGTGGTGGCGAACCAGACCGCTGCCGGCGGTCCCGATCCACAGCGCGCCCTGGGAATCGACCAGCAAAGCGGTGATGTCGTCGCTCGGGAGATGCTCGGATTTGCGGTGGGCGGTGAACCGGCCGTCCCGGTACTGGTAAAGTCCGGCCCCCACGGTGCCAATCCAGAGGTTTCCATCCGCGTCCTCCGCCATGGCCTGCACGGCGGCCGGGGCCAGGCCTTGCTCCACGCCAAAGGTTCGCCAACCCCGGTCCTCGCGTCGCAGCAATCCGTTTTGGGTGCCCACCCAGAGCTGCCCGGCGCGATCCTCAAACAGCACGCGGATTTCCCGGTGGCCGGCGAAGGGCAGGGGCACGGGCTGGAAACGGTCCTGCTGCAATTGGAACAGGCCGCCGCCCCAGGTGCCGGCCCACACCCGGTTGCTGCGGTCGCAGTGGATGGCCCACACGTAGGGGTTCAGCAGCCCCTGCGGGAGGTCATAGCGGCGGCTGGTTTCCCCGCGCCAGTAAATGGCCCCGCCGTTGTTGACGCCGATCCAGAGTCCGCCCTGGGCATCCGCACAGAGCGATTGCACGGCCTTGACCGGTTCGCTGACGAAGAGGGGCAGGGTGGAGAAGACCTGGCGTTTCACCTGGTTGAGCCCGCCGCCGTCTGTGCCCACCCACAGGCCGCCCTCCCGATCGACGCACACGGCAAGAACATAATCGCTGGACAATCCGTTGTTGGTGGAGATGCGCGTGACCTGTCCCGTGGCGTTAAGCCAGTAAACGCCCGCGCCCACGGTGCCGATGACCAGCCCCCCCTCCAGATCCTCGGCGGCACTGGAGACCCGTTCCCGGCCCCAGGGGTAGGGCCCCAAATCGGCCTCCACCCGGGTGCCCCGGCATTTTTGGATGCGCCCGTCCGCCAGGCGCCAGTAACCGGTTTTGCGGCTGGCCAGCAGGAAGTCCAGGCGGTTGAGGAGCACGGTGTTTTCCAGCGCCAGTTTCAGGGGGGGCACGCTCGCCTCGGTGCCCAGGGAGGATTGCTGCCAATCGGTGCCCAGCCAAACCGGTCCGTCCGGTTCGGCAATGAGGGAGCGGCAGTTGCTGGCCCGGCCGGCAAAGGGATAGAAGGCCTGCCATTGGCCCTGGTCGTACTGCCAGACATCGCCGTTGGCGGTGGCCAGCCACAGGGTGTGCCGCTCATCCTCCGCCAGGGAAACCAGGCGTTTCTCGAACCCCCCCTGGCCAATGCCCATGCTCGTGAACACGCCGTTGGTCAGCAGGGCGATGCCGGTGTTTTCCGTCCCGATCCAGACCCGGCCGACCCGGTCCTCGAACAGCCGCACGATGCGGCTGCTTTCCAGGTTGGGGGTGTTGCTCTCGTCAAAAACCGTGAATTTCAGGCCGTCAAAACGAACCAGGCCGTTGAGGGTGCCAAACCACAGGTAGCCATCCCGGGTTTGCTGGATGCTGGTGACCGAGTTCTGGGGCAGCCCTTCGTCAGTCGTCCACGTGTTGATGGTGAAGGACTGGCGGTACCGGAAGGTGGTTCCGGCCGGGGTCGGGGCGGCCCAGCCGACGATGGCCAGGCTGAACCAGACCAGAATCCAGATTCTCATGGGAAAAGAAAAAGGCTTGGAGGATCGCTCCTCCAAGCCTTGAGAATGAACGAAAGAATTACAGGGTGTGACCGGCGACATTGCAGGTCGGCTTGGTCGTCATGTTGCCCGGGGTGTAGGTGCCGTTTCCGGGGCAGGACGGAGCGGTCTTGATGTACTTGTCCGTGCCGTACAGATCGGTGTCTCCCGGGGTGTCGGTCGCGGTCTTCTTGTTTTCAAGCGCCCACTGTTCCTTGGCCCCGTCAATCTGACGCAGGTTGTTGATGCAGGCGTTCTTCTGCGCCGTGGTGCGGGCTTTGACAAAGTTCGGAATCGCGATGGCGGCCAACAGACCGATGATGGCCACGACGATCATGATTTCCACCAGCGTGAAGCCGGACTTGCGTGATGTCTTGATTTGCATTTGTTTACCTTTCTCCATGGTGCGGCGTGAACAAGAGTGGTGGGCGGGTTATGTTTATTATTGCTATTGGTTGCTCACAAATTGCCTACCACTAACCGCATAATCCGACGCTAGCACATGAAAGGCCAATGTCAAATTTGATTTTTGTCGAATTTGAATTTGTTTTTCCCGGAACCGGAAAAAGCAGGAATCCATTCTGACCATGGCCATCCTTTGATGGCGGGATTGCGCGTCGTTGTTTTACGGTGCCGGCGTGCGCAGGCGATATAAGCGCGCTGGCAGGCGTTGCGGATCCGGCAGGGGAATGACACGGTTGGTGGGGGCGGCAGGAACATTCGTCAGCCACACCCAGCCGTTGGTGGTTTCCGGCTGGGATTCAATGGCGTAGCTGCGGTTGGAGAGGGCATGAAACTGGAGCAATGCCTCGCCAGTGGCTGAAGTTTCATACTCCATTCTGAAAACACTCATCGCATTGGTGGGGTTCGTGCCGGCCAGATACTCCTGCGCATTGATCAGCCCATCACCGTCGCTGTCCACCGTCGCGGCATTGCTCAAACCGGTCAGGCCGTACAACTCTTCCCAGGCATCCGGCAAGCCGTTGCCATCCTGATCCGGGTTGGCGGATTGCACTGTCCAGGGGCGCGAAACAGTGGGGATGTTGGTGGCCAGCGGGCCATCGCCGTAGTTGGTGCCCTGCCAGATGCCGGCGGAATTCATGCCGATCACCTGCACGGTGTGACGGCCCGCCGCCAGGTTCGTCAATTCGACCAGGCTATTGGTGGTGAGGTAACCCGGGCCAATCATCCAACTGTTGGTCAGAGAGACCGCATCACTCCACGGACCGTCATCCAAACGCCATTTGTAGGCGTAGATGCCCGGGCCGCTGATGTGCAGGGTGGCCGAGGTGTTCGTGGTGGTGGCCGCAGGTTCCCCGGAAATGCTGGCCCCGCCCGGCACCAGTGCGCCGATATCCAGGCCGTTGGGGCCCGCACCCACACCTGGCGAGGCGGGTTGCAAGGCCAGGTTGCCCAGGATGGAGGTTCCCGTCATCGCTCCCCCCGCATCTAAGAAGAGCGGATTGCCGCTGCTGTTGCCCGGTCCGGGCAGGTTGGTCTGGGCCATGATCGTGTGCGAGGATTCCAGGAACATCACCCCGTTGGTGAAATTCAGGAGCGGGGTGGTGCTGTGCAAATCCCAGAAGATGTCCCCGCGCAGGATGATTCCCCGTCCGCCGGACACTGAACGATGGGGTTCCCCGAAATTGATGAAGGCAGCCTCCACCCGGGCCGGGGCATTGGTGCTGATGTTCACGATGGTGTTGTTGTCCATCAGTATGGAGCCTCCCTCCTTGACCAGCACCGCGTGGTCGCAACTGTAGAAAATATTGCGCGCCACCACCAGCTCCGTGGTGTTGCCGGCATCCGCCCCGGTCGCAATCGGATTGGCCGTGCTGGCCCGGGTGGCGTCCTGGTGGACATTCAGGAAGATGTTCCCCTCGATATGGGCGTCGGTGCCATCCATGTCGAAGCACTCATCCACGGCGCCGTTGAAGACGTTGTTGATGAACTGCACGATCGGCCCGGGCCGGTTGCCGCCGGTGAAGTCAATGACGTCGTTGTAGCCGGCCGGGGCTCCGAACTGGCAGCCCTGGATCAGGGCGTAACCGTTGGCCGGCATGGTGGCAAAGTGGATCGGCTCGCTGCCTGAAATGCCGGGGATGATGGAGTCGCGCAGGTAAAAGGAGGAGGAGTGAAAATCCAGCAACGCCACGCTGGTGTCACTGAAGACCAGGTGGTCAAGGCGCAGTTCGGTGCTGGTGGCCGTCACATTGCCGGCGGTGGTGGCGAAGCGGATATCCGCGTAACTGATCTGTGAGTAATTGGGATTGGCATTGAACACCATACGCGTCCAGGAGGTGGCATTGGTCTGCCGGGTGAACACGATCCGCCGCATGGCTGTTCCAATGGCCAGCAGGCGTCCGTTGACGGTCAGTCCCAGCCCCTGCCCGAAGCGCACTTCCACCCCCGGTTCGATCAGGAGGGTGACCCCGCTGTTGACGGTCAGATTTGCGGTCACCGCATAGGGGCTGTTGCTGGCGTACAGGGTGGTGTCCGCAGCCAGGGTTCCGCCGATGGTGTTGAGCGGAAGCGGATCCGGGATGCCGTGGCTCAGGCCGATGATCTGGATGAAATCCGTGCTGCCTTTGCTGTTGTTTATCCCCACCACGGCCAGGACATGATCGCCCGCGCCCAACTGCGTCCCAATCTCCCCCAGGTCATTCGTGACTGCGGCGATGGCGGAGTTGTCGCCCCGGGAGGATTCATGGCTGGCCGGGGCGACGGCCGTGTGGAGAGGTTCCACCCCCGCCGTGCCGCCGGCATTGTTGCGGGCGATTTCACGCCCGTCCAGATAGGCAACAAAGCCATCGTCGTAGTCAAGTTCCAGAAACAGGTGGTTGCTGGCGGGCACCGCAGTGGCCAGCGTGAATGACTTGCGGAAATGAAGGGTGGAATAAAGTCCCTTCATGTCGCCCAGCAACGTCTGGCACACAGTTGTCTCCGCCGTGTTGTCGGCGAAGCCAAACCCGCCCGGGGCCTGGAACCATTGCCCGTTCAAGGCCGCGTCCGCGAGGTTGGTCCAGCCGGTTTGCGGGGCATTGGTCCCCTTGTGGACCCACCACAAATCCCCCCGTGAAACCAGTGGTGTCAGCACGGCGGCAGTCAGATTGGCGCAGCCCAGAAAGGTGGCCATCAACAAACAAAAAATCATCTTCATAACACAGAAAAACCTATTCCAAGGTCGGGTGGGCGATCTCGCCCCGCAGTTGCGCCTGGCCCAATTCCTTTTAATAGACCCCGTAGAACAGGGAGCTGCAATCCAGCCAGAGGGCGATGCGATGCAGATCCTCCGGGGGCAGCCGCAGGTCATGGTGACCAGCCGTCAGCAGGGGATAGAGTTTGGAGGCCCGGGCCCCGAACTCCCCCGGGACCGTGCGCACCGGGTTGCCGTAATTGTAGAACCCGTACTTTGTCACCAGACTGTTGTAGGAGGCATACCAGTGGCGCGCCACCGGTTCCCGGTTCAGATTGGGGGCTTTGTCCGGGTGCTCGTTGTGGCATTTGACACAATTGCGATCCAGCACGGGCTGCACGAGGCGCGGATAGCTGAAGGGGTTCGAGCCATCCACATCCGGCTGCAACCGGGAGGCTGGCCGACGCAACGCCAGGGTCTGCCTGACGGGTTGCAGCGGGGTGCGCTGCTTGGGCTCGTGGCAACCCTGGCAGGTGAGGGTTTCGCCAGGCCGCAGATAGGTGGCGGAGCGCATGGATTGCACGGCCAGGCCTTCGGCATCCAGCGCCTGGAAGAAGACCTCCACGTTGGGGGGTACCTGAAAATGCGCGCTGCCATCCTCCTCCACCGGCACCGTGCCGAGCACATGCCGCACCAGGTTGACGGAATCCCCGGCGGTGGTGATGCGCAGCCCCGTGTCGTGGGGCGGCTGGCCGGAAGGCACGCTCATGGGGTAGGTTTGCAGCACGCGCAGGGCTTTGATGCGGGTGTTGGCCGGCCACGGTTTCAGGCTGTCGTAAACATCCATCACCACCACGGTGGCGTTGGTGGCATTGGGCTCGGGGCGCAGTTCCTGGGTGGCGGAGGGCATGGGGCGGGCGCGGAGCGGGCGCGGGGCCAGGCACGCGATTTCCGGATCGCGGTAAACCAATTCCTTGTTGCCAAAACTGTCCACCAGGTAGATGCCAAAGTCACCGCGCGCGGCGGCCTTGCCGTCGGCCAGATGCCGGTCGGCATCATAGACGCACAGGTGAAAATCCTCGCTCAACGGCCATGGGGTGCCATAAACCTCCCGCCCGCCCTGTGTCTCGGGAAACGCGACCTCCGGCGTCAGCCGCTGCACGGGGGCCATGCGGTCGTCATCCGCCACGCGCGGATCAATGATGATCAGGGAGCCATAGGCCTGGCCATGGTGCGGGGCTGCGGTGGCCACAAATTTGTGCGACCCGGGAATGGCCCGGCAGTCCAGCTCCATGTCCGGCCGGGTGCTGCGCGGGGAAAAATTGCCATGCACCGCGCGGGAGTCGCGCCCATCCAGCGTGGTGATCCAGGGTTGATGCGCGGTGCAGCCGTGCCGGTCCACGTAGTCCCAGCGCGTGTAAATGATGCGCCCGTCATGGGTCACGGATGGGTGCCACTCGTTGGTTTCGTGAAAGCTCAGGCAGCGGAGGTCGTCGCCCTCCGCGCTGATGTCGTGCAGCGTGTAATTGGGGCAGGTGCGGCCGCAGCGCAGGTAGCCCCCGCGCCGTTCGCTGATGAAGGCGATTCGTCCGTTGGGCAGCCAGCAGGGGGCGAACTCGTTCCAGGTGCCGTCCGTCAGTTGGCGCAGGTCTGTGCCGTCCGCATTGACGCGGAACAGATGGTAGCAGCGGCCCTCCGCCCAATGGCCTTGGGTGGGGTCGGTGTGGTGCCGGTGCCGGGTGTCGCCGGTGGCTTCCACATAGGCAAAAGCCACTTGGCGGCCATCAAATGAGACGTCGGCCGCGAGGAAGGATCCACCCACCGTGGGCTCTCCCTGCAGGTTGCCTTCCCCATCAAAACGGATTTTGGGATTTCCATTGGTTCCACCCCAGAGTTTGGTGTTCGCCAGCCGACCCTTGCCGACCCTGGCGTCGGCCAGCAGATCCCGCAGTTTCGGGCTGTTGCCAAACGGTTGGTGGAGCACGTACAAGCCGCCCCCGGGGCGCGCGGCCATGCCATAGTACTGGTCACACATGTGGTCGTACAAGGCGCGGTGGTGCTTGGTAAACAGCAGTTGGTCGAAATCCAGCAGCGGATTGGCAAAGGCGATCTGGCGCCGCACTGCGCAGACCTGGCGATAGAGATCCCGTCGGGCGGCTTTATCATCGGGGGAAAGGCCGGTGGCGCGGGCTTGCAGGGCCGCTGCTGTCGCCGTTTCACGAGCCAGGGTGAGACCGGGGTTTTGACGTTGCAATTCCTTGAGCAGGGCGGCGGTTCGGCGCAGGACGACATCCAACGGATCGCGATCCTCGGGCAGGATCAGAGCCTCCGGACGGACGGCTTCCGCCGCCACAGCGGCCAGTTTCCCCCGGTTGAGCAGGTCTGCTTCCAGGCAGCGGTACTGTTTTTCCCAGTCCGCCTCAAAGGGGACTTGAACCACTGGCTGGGCACTGAGCAGGTTGGCGCAGTTCAGCCAGGCGAACACCAGCAAACCAATCCGTCCAATGTTGATCCATGTTTGCATGAGATTGGGCAAAGCATGGCACCTCCGGGTGATGATTTAAAGCAATAATCACCCGCCAACGGAAAAAACTGGCCCCGGGGCACCCAGCCCGGATGACGGCCTAACTGGAGGAGGCAGGCAGCGCGTTGGTCGAGCCCTCCAGGCACTCGGCCTGGGTCACCGGCGCGCTGGTGATGCACGGCGGGCGCACCTTTTCGTAAAAGGTCTGCGGCTCGTAGGTCTGGCCGTTTTTCAGCCGGATATCCTCCTGTTTGAGGCAGTGCAACACGTAGCGGCCGATCAATGGGGCCAGCAGACGGGAGCGCCAGCCACAACTGGCGTACAAATCCTGCATCAGGGCATCAATCCGCGCGTAGATGGCCGGGTTGTCCTGGTACCAGCGGCGTGCGGCCCACACGGAGGCCGCGTAGGTGGATGCCAAAGAGGCCCCCTCCCGGGCAAAACGCGCACGCACGCGGGGGTTGGGATGGTTGTGGTGTTTCTTCCAACCCGCCAAAGTCGTGCGGGTGACGCGGATCACGCTGGGGCCGTTGACATCAAAATCGCGTTGGAACGCATCAATCAGAATCTGGGTTTCCTGACCGGCCGGGATGTTCGGATGCACGTGCTGAAAACGGTATTGCCCGTGAGCGTCGGCCGGATTTACGAATTCCGGATCCACCAAGGTTCCCTGCTCATGGTGATGTTTGAAGAGCGGGGTTCCCGGCAGTGGGGTGTAGAGCATGAACTGGTGAAACTCCGTGTCGTGTTCCACCGCATACTCAATGGCGGGACGGATGTTTTCCGGGGTGTGTTCCGCAAGGCCGATGATGCTGGAACCGAGCACGCGAATGCCGTTGGCCTGCAAGGTGCGCACCAGTTCAACGGTATCGACGTTCTTCTTCTTGTCGTACTGGCTGTCCTTGCCTTCCAGACCCGTCCAGACCCAAGAAATACCCAGGCTCAGCAACTGTTCCATCGTGTAGGATTGCAGCACCTTGACGGAGGTGAAGACATACAGCGACCACGATTTGCCGCCTTTTTCCATCAGCTCCAACAACCGCAGCGCCCGGGGCTTTTGCAGCAGGAAATTCTCATCCAACACGAAAAAGGAATTCACCTTCATCTCCTGTTCCAGTTCGCTCATGACCCGGTAGAGATCATCGCCAGTAGGGAAGAAATGGATGGCTTTTCCTTTGCCGCCAAACATGGCCGAAGTGGCGCAGAAATCACAACCGAGCGGACAACCCACTGACGGAATGAGGGTGGCGGCCACATCCGCCGGTTTGTTGGGCAGGTCAATGCCCATCATCCGGGCACCGAAGCAGGAGAACATGCGGGGATGTTGGAAAGGGGTCAGGGGATTCTCCCCCAGGTACTCACGGAACCACCGAACCCCATCACCCGTAACCACATAATCGGTATCCGCGCGCTCCTTCAGATGGGGCAGGTTGGCGACGTGCCCGCCAATGACGATCTCCGCCTCGGGCTGATATTGCCGGATCAGTTCGCACATTTTGCGGACTTTGCCGAAATTGGGCACAATCGCGCTGATCCCGATCACGTCGTAGGAGACGTTTTTGATTTCCTCGATGAAGCGGTCCAGACTGGGAAAATCAAGCACCGTGCAGGGCGCGGAAATGTTGGCCTGGATAAACAGCAAGCCCCAGGAACGGTGGAACATGCGCAACGAAAACGGACCCTGAACGCGGGTCACCTGGTTGTGATACAACTCCATCGGGTTGATCTCGCGACTGCCGTACTCATCATCCTGGGCAAACGGACCAAACACACTCGTGAGGAGGATGTTGGCCCGGGTTCCCAGAGGATGTCTCGGGGTGGACGCTGAAACCGCTTTATCCTGTTGCGCTGATACTGTTGACATTAATTCATTCTTTCCCGGGCCGGAGCCCTATCCACGTTGCCACTAAGGCAACCAATTGACGGATGACACAAAGTACAAACGCTCCCACACTCATGGGGAGTGTCAGCCGCCTGGCCCTCGGCCAGCGACGAATACAGCAAGCTATCGCTTTCTGCCCCTCACTACCAGTGTCAACTGCTCTTCAGAGTGTAATCGCCTTGCCTGCGCTTGGCAATGCCAAGCAATAAAATAAACCCAATTGTCTTTATTTCAATCACTTACAATTCGGTTTCTCGGGCTTTACAAAACGGCACTTTGGCGTTTCAATCAGCGGATGCACCGTTGCCTATTACCACTCATGTTTACCCTGGCCTGTTCCTCCCTGGTTTCAATGACTGCGACCGAGCCTCTGTTGCTGTGGCCCGTAACCCCTCCCGGAGAGTCGGCTGCGTTGCCGACCGAGGCGGACACCACCAAACCGAAGGATGGTTTGGTGGCTGGAAAGTCAGTCATCCGGCTGGGCAACGTGAGTAAACCGACGCTCACTTTCCTGCCGGCACCCAAGGAAAAAAACACGGGTGCCACCGTGGTGGTTTGTCCCGGGGGGGGCTATCACATCCTGGCCATGGATTTGGAAGGGACGGAAGTGGTGACCTGGCTGCACTCCATCGGGGTGAATGCCGTGTTGCTCAAGTATCGGGTGCCGGTGCGGGCGGGTCGTCCGCGCTTTGAGGCTCCCTTGCAAGATCTGCAACGCGCCTTTGGTTTGGTGCGGACGCACGCCAAGGAGTGGGGGATTGATCCGCAACGGATCGGCGTGATGGGTTTTTCCGCCGGAGCCCACCTCTCCGCCGCCCTGAGCAGCAATCATTCCCAACGCGGCTATCCCCAAGTGGATGCCGCCGATGAACAAAGCTGCCGTCCGAATTTCGTGTTGCTGATTTACCCGGCCTACCTGACCGTGCAGAAAGAGGACGACAAAATCGCCCCGGAGCTGCCGATTTCGGCGGGCATGGCACCCACCTTTCTGTTGCAGACCCAAGACGACGGCATTCGCGTGGAATGCAGCGTCTATTATTACCTGGCGTTGAAGAAGGCGGGAGTGCCCGTGGAAATGCACCTCTACCCCACCGGTGGCCATGGCTATGGCCTGCGCCCCACCGAAAAGGCGGTGACACTCTGGCCTCAGCGCGCCGAGCAATGGCTGCGTGGTTTGGGAATGCTGACCCCTGCCAAGCCCTGAATCTCAGCGCCGTCGCCGGGACGGGCCAAAGGAATATCCGCCCGCCACGCGGGATCCCCGGGCGCGCCCCACCGCCTGGGTGTTGCCGGGTTTGGCCTCATCAAACAACGCCGTGTATTTGTAGTCGAAACCGGGGAGCTTGATCCGTTCGATCTTGCGCCCGATGAAGCGCTCAATCGACTGCACATGCTGGGCATCCTCCGCCACCATGATGGTGAAGGCATCTCCGCTGGCCTCGGCCCGACCGGTGCGACCAATGCGGTGGACGTAATCCTCCGGGTGCTGGGGCACATCGTAGTTGATGACGTGGCTCACGTTGAGAATGTCGAGCCCGCGGGCGGCAATGTCGGTGGCCACCAGGACTTCGTACTTCCCGTCGCGGAACCCTTTGAGGGCCTGTTCCCGCTCCTTCTGGGTGCGGTTGGAGTGCAGGGTGGCCACGGAATGGTTGTTGCGCGTCAAGGCGTGCCCGACGCGGTCCGCGCGATTGCGGGTGCGGCAGAACACAATCACCGAATCAAACTTCACCTGACCCAGCAGGGCCAGGACCAGGTCCAGCTTCTGCGTGTCGCTGACCGGGTAGATGACGTGTTTCACGGTTTCCGCCGGGGAACGCCGGGCACCGATTTCGATCACCTTGGGCGCTTTCATGGCCCACTTGATCAGGGTTTCGATTTCGGGCGGAATGGTTGCGGAAAAGAGCGAGGTATGACGCTGTTTGGGGCAATGGTCCAGAATGCGCCTGACGTCCGGCAGGAAGCCCATGTCGAGCATGCGGTCCGCCTCATCCAGCACCAGGTATTCCACCTTGTTGAGGCGGCAGGTGCCGCGTTGCAGGTGGTCCAGCAACCGGCCCGGTGTGGCCACCAGCACATCCACCCCATCGCGGAGGGCGTCCAGTTGTTTGCCGTAGCCCACCCCGCCAAAGACGACCGCCACACTCAATTTGGTGAAGCGCATGAAATCGCGGCAGGCGGTTTCCACTTGGGCGGCCAACTCCCGCGTCGGTTCCAGGATCAGCGCGCGCGGCCCGTGGCTGGGCTCACCCAGTTTGGTCAGAATCGGCAAGGCATAAGCCGCCGTCTTACCGGTTCCGGTTTGGGCGCTGCCAATGACGTCCTCACCTGCCAGAATATGCGGGATGGCCCGGAGTTGAATGGGGGTCGGTTCGGTGTAACCCATGGCCTTCACCCCTTCCAAAACTGCCGGGGAAAGCCCTAATTTGCGAAACAGCATGCCGGAACATAACACAACTCACCCCGTAAATGACAAGGATTTATCCAAAAACCATTGCGTCCGGCCTGGTGGGTGACCCGAAACGGGCAAAAAAACACCCCCGGATTTGATCCCGGGGGTGGGTGGAAAGCGGGTTGGTTCAGTACTCCCGGGTTTTCTTGATGCCCGGGGCCGGCACGGGGTATTTCCCTTCGGCGTCGGAGACCACGGGGCCGGTGGAATCGGCGGTCATCTTGTCCACCTCGGGTGCGAATTCGTGGTCGCTGTTCAGAATGTCATCATAGGTAACGATTTGGCCGGTGTGCGCCGCCATGCGGCCCATGGAGGTCACCAAGCTGGCTTCCGCCCCCCGCTTCACTTCATTGTAGGGCTTGTCGTTGCGAATGGCTTCCATCAGGTCATCCCATTCCAATTGGTACGGGTTCGGTTCCGGCTGTGGGAATGCCCATGCGATGTTGGCGCTGGTGAGGTTGTGTCCCTTGAAGATGCGCACCTTGCCCGGGGTGTGGCTGGAGGTGGAGACAATGGCCGTCCCCTTGCTGCCGTCCACGTAGCTGGCAAACTCGTTATGGCAACCGGCCCGGTTGCGCCCCACCATGAAAAACTTGGTGCCATCCTCAAACGTGTACTCGACCGAATAGTCATCAAAGTTCTGGTCCACATTGTTGCCCCGGTAATGGCGACCGCCCGTGGCGTGGGCTTTGATGGGGAACGAGCCTTTCATCCAACTGCACTCATCAATCTGGTGGATGTAGTAATCGCTGTAAACCCCGCCGCTGGCCCAGAGAAAACTGTGGAACTTGCGGATCTGGTACATCACTTCCTTTTGGTCGGCCGGCTTGGGACCGCAAAAACCACCGGAACTGCCCATGCGGTAAGCGCGCATCGAGATGATATCCCCGATTTCCCCATTGCGGATCCGCTGGTTCAGCTCCTGCCGACCTTTGCAGTGGCGCACCATCAGGCCGACCCCGACCTTGAGGTTCTTTTTGACGGACTCCTCCCCCAGTTGCAGCATGCGCCGGGTTCTCGGGCCGTCCACGGTCACCGGCTTCTCCATGAAGACATTCAGGTTCTTCCCGATCGCGTATTGGAAGTGGGCCCAGCGAAAGGCGGGCGGGGTGGTGAAGATGGCCACATCCCCCGGCCGCAGGCAATCCATGGCTTTCCGGGCACCGTCAAACCCCAGGAAACGGCGGTCATTCGGGACATCCATCTGGGCCGAATATTTCTGGTTCAGGCTGTCGTAGCTCCGGGAGAGCTTGTCATCGAACACATCCGCCATCGCCACCAGCTTGACCGGGCCACTCTTGGTGGACATGGCTTGGGAGGCCGCCCCGGTGCCGCGTCCGCCGCAGCCGATCAGAGCCACCTGGATCAAATCAGTGCCGGCCGCATGCACATGCGGCAGGGCCATTCCGGCCAGCGCGGAGATGGCGGCCACGCGTCCGGTGTCCTTGATGAATTCACGTCGAGAGGTGTTGGAGAATGTTGTTTGGTTCATATGCTGTGGATTATTGACGATGAGTCTTTTGCCCTCATTCAAGAAATGTGGCTTTTTTGTCCGGCCTGACCGGCTGCACGGTTACTGGATCGGTTTGCGGTAAAGCAGGCTGGACCAATCCTTTAGGCCGATGACTTCCTTGGCGAAGTCAAACACCGCATCCTCCTGGGGGGTGCCGGTTGCCTGAAAAACGTTCCAAATCGGTTTTTTTCCCAGCGGCGCTTCCGCATCATCGGGAAACCGGCGCAAACCGATGCGCAGGCCGCCTTCACCCCGGTTATCGATCCAGTTGTGGTAGTGGAAACTCTCAATGGTGCCCAACTGTTTCACCTTCTTCATGGTGTAGGCCATGCCGGCGGCTTGGTCGCGCAGGGCTTTCTCGCTGTAATCCGGTGAGTTCAAGCCCTGTTCGGTCAGGTGCAGCGTGCGCCGTTGCCGCCCCAGATACCAGGTGCGGGGCTGGACCATCCATTGGTCCAGCACCTCCAGATTGCGAAAGGTGATCTTGGGGCTGTCGAAGGCAAACCGGGGTTGGTCATCCTCCCAGGTGCGTGGTTTGCCCAGATCCTGGGGGTAGGGGTGGTAGGCGATGGCCCAGGCAAAATCCCCCTCCCGCCGTGAAAAGTCGAGCAACAGGTCCAGCAGTTCCCGTGAAGGATAAAAACGGGGTTCCCCGGCCTTGGCCCAGTGATGGGTTAGGGAGATGAACGCCTGGGCATGCGGGTAGTATTGCCGCGCGATGAGGTGGGCCATGCGCATGGACTTGTGATACAGGTCCAGATACACCGCCGCCGGTTTCTCGCCCGCGTTGGTCCAGACCCATCCGGCATCCACCTCGTTGTGCAGGATCCAGTGGTGAATCCGCCCGTGTGCCTGGTCCGGCGCGCCGTACCGCTCCGCCAGGTAGTTCAGCGCGGCGGCATACGCTTCGATGCCGCGCGCGCTGCTGACATCGGGCATGGCAAAGATGCCGGAAGGATGGGCGTCCGGGTGCGCCAGCCAGCGGGTGAACGAACCCTCCGCCGCCCCTTTGGCCTGGCCCACCAGGAGGATGGCGGAAACGATGATTTTGCGTTTGGCGGTTTCCCGGAAGGTGTTGTCCAACGATTGGACGTAGCCATCGTTGACATGCCAAGTGTGGTTCCCGTAGCGGTAAGGGGTGCGTCCCGGACCCGGTTGCGTGTGCAGCACATTGTTGATCATCAGGTTCACGGTCACCGCCGAGATATCCAGCTCATCCAGATCGCTGGTGAGGCGGCCGGCATGGAACCCTCCCAGCCCCTTGAAATTGCGCGGCTTCTCCGGTGGTTGCGCCCATTGCGGCGTCACCGTGTCGGCGTAATGCGCAGACGAGACGGGTTCGTACCGGCCCCCGTTTGATCGCACCAGAACCCATTTGCGCAGCAGTCGGTCCCAGCCGCCCGCCCGGCGCGGCAGGGTGAGCGTGAAGGTGCCCGCCAGGCCATTGGGCAGGGGAGTGACGCTGGTGGGTGTCAGCGGTTCTCCCGCCACCTGTTCCAAGGGGATTTCCGCCAGCGACAAGGTCTCCTGGCTGCGGGTGCCAGTGAGGGTGATTTGTTGGGCATCCACCTCCACCCGGGTGATTTTTTGCGGGTATTCCTGTTGCAGGTATTCGCGCAGGTTTTTCTCCTGGCGCGCGATTTTTTGCTCCTGAGCCACTCGCCGGGCCGTGTACTCCCGCTCGGCGGCGGTCTCCTCCCGCAACTGCAGATTTCGCAGGTGCATCACCCGGTTGGGACGGGTGCCGAAGTCGAGGCGCAACCCACGCAGCTTGCCCGTTTGACGGCTCAGCAGGGCCCGCAGGTTGAGGGCATAGGACGACCACACCTCGCTCAAGCTCAGCCCGGGGCCTTTTTCGCTCAGGGCCTCGCTCACCGGCGGGATCAGGAACACTTGGAGGTGATCCGTGGCTTTCGTTGAGAAATACTCAAAGGAGAGCACGTAATGCCGGTTCGGATCGAAATTGGCCGGCAGGGAAATGGTGGAAACATAAGGGTCGCTGTCGGTGGTTTTCAGCTCGTAGGAGCCATCCGCCGCCCGTTGGATCTCCAGGTGGTGAGCGGTCGGCAGGGCCAGTTGCAGCACCGCTGGTTCGGCTCCCCAGCCGGGGTTTGCCAGTCCTGCCAACAGCCAGGCCCCCAAAAAAAGCCAGCCGATGGCCCGCCGTGGGCTCAACCGTTTCCCAATCTCATAAATGCACATATGACAGGCAAATGACGATGCCGCCGGGCTTTAAATTCACCGCCATCGTTCGGGGCTGGAAAAAGCTTGCCGATTTTGGCCGCGCGGATAGGCTGTCAACCATGATTGCTGGACAGGTTGACGAGACGGTTTCCGAGCGCATTGCGGAATTGGGCAGGCGCGTGTTGCGTGGCGGCCAGGTGGAGCGGGAGGAGGCTCTGTTCCTCTTCAACCTGGAGGCATCCGCCGATATTTACGATCTGATGGCCTGGGCCAACCGCATTCGCGAACGGTTTCATGGAAATAAAATCCACCTTTGCTCCATCCTCAACGCCAAGGCGGGCGGCTGCCCTGAAAACTGCAAGTTTTGCGCCCAATCCGCTTTCTACCAGACCGAATCCCCCCGGCATGGTTTTGTGGAGCCCGAAGCCGTCGCCGGGGCGGCGGAGGAAGCCCATAAGCACCAGGTCACCGCCCTCGGCATTGTGGCCGCCTGGAAGGGGTTGAACGAGGGGCCGATGCTGGATGAGGTCTGCGAGCGCATTCGGGAGATGGCGCAGGCGGGCAAAGTGCGGCCGGATGCCTCCCTGGGCATCATCAAGAGTCAGTCAGTGGCGGATCGGTTGCGCGCGGCGGGGCTTGAGTGCTATGGGCACAACCTCGAAAGTTCCCGCCGGTTTTTTCCGCAGCATTGCTCCAGCCACACCTATGATGAGCGGATTGAGACCATCCAGTTCCTGAAAAAGGCCGGCGTCAGGATTTGTTCGGGTGGCATCATCGGTCTGGGCGAGGAGCGGGCTGACCGGTGTGATATGGCCCTTGCTTTGCGGGAGGTGGGAGCCAGCGTGGTGCCGGTGAATATTCTGAACCCCGTCAAAGGCACCCCCTATGAGAACGTGCCACCTCTGGCACCGCTGGAGATCCTCAAAACCATCGCCTGTTTCCGGCTCCTCCTGCCCCAGCAGCAGATCATGGTGGCCGGTGGACGCACGGTGAACCTGCGGGATGTGCAGGCGATGATTTTCATGGCTGGCGCCAGCGCGCTGATGGTGGGCAATTACCTCACCACCCTGAACCAGCCGGTGGAAAAGGATTTGCAGATGCTCAAGGATCTGGGTTTGGAGCCGGGATGGCATTCCTACTAGACACAGCCGCCGCCCGAGCCTTGGTGAGGACGGGCCGATTTCTGCTGGCGCTGCTGGTGGGGGCTGCGCTTGCGGATGGCAGCCCGGCTCCTTCGGTTCCCGCCAAACCTGGCGAACGGCCTCGGTTCGAACTTCCGCCCGGCGAGAAGTACTTCCAGGCGAATGGCCGGTCGGTGTTCGTGTTGGGACGCAATCCGGCGGGCATGAACCCCCAGGCCTATGAGGATCATTTTCGCCACGCCGCCGCCGCCGGGGAAAGCTTCATGCGCATCCATTTCACTTTCATCCCGCCCGGAGAGCCGGCCGGGGAGATTGATGCCGGGATGCTGACGTCCTGGGATGCGGTGCTGGATGCCGCCGAACGGCACCAGCTCGCTGTCTTGCCGGTGTTGGGCGTCTGGGCCGATTGGAATGACGGCAGCAACCAGGAGGCCTGGCACCGCTGGGACCACAACCCCTTCAACATCGAACGTGGCGGCCCGGCGAAACGCCCCGGAGAGCTGTTCGATGACACGCTCTGCCGCAAGCTCTGGTTGAAACGGTTGGAGACCTTTGTTGCGCGCTGGTCGCACCGCCGCGCCATTGTTGGCTGGGAATTTTTCTCCGAGCTGGACCTGGTCACCGGGGCGACCGAAGAGCGGGCGGCCAAATTCAGTGAGCGGGCCGCCGCCGTGATACGCGCCGCAGACCCGTGGAAAAGGCCGGTCACGGCTTCGCAGGCCGGCATCAACGGCTGGCCGAAGCTGTTGGGCAGCCCGGCCCTCGACTTCATCGGGGTTCACCCTTACGCGGATGGGGTTTTCGGGGGACGATTGGACGACCTGATCCTTTCCTCAGTCCGTGACCGGCTCAGGAAGTACGGAAAACCGGTCCTGCTGGGCGAGTGCGGGCTGAATTCCGCCCCGCCGCGCGGGACGCTGGAGGTTGCGGCGAGGGCGGAGGTGGGCATCCGTCATGCCATTTGGGCGGCGTTGGTCAGCGGCGCAATGAACGGGCGAATGCTCTGGTGGCAGGACGGTTACGATCAATTTGAGAAAGCCGATCTGAGCCGCCATTACCACGGGGCCGCCGCTGCCGCCGCCACTTTTGTGCGCGGGGTTGACCACCAGGGTTTCGCGCCGGTCTCCTGTGGGCTCTCCGCCGGGCTGAAAGGAGCGGTGATCGGCCATGATCAAGCGCGTTTGGGATGGTTTCGCGACGTCCGGTGCGAGCCCCCCGACTGGCCGATGAGACCGATGACCGGGCAAAGCGTGACCATGAATGCCCCGGGTCATTTCTGGCGGGCCGAGTTCTTTGATCCGGTCACCGGCCGGTCCGTCGGCCAGCGTCGGTTGGCCGTTCAGGGGGAGGACGTTCGGATTGACCTGCCGGAATTTCAAGGATCCCTGGCAGTGCGGTTGCAACGGTTGGAACCGTGAGGTTTTTGTTTTGATGCAAAACCTTGATCTTGAGTGGTTAATGTCTTGCAAGAGAAGCACTCTTGGCCCGCCGTGGAAATAATGTCATTTATCTGCCCTTGACCAACCCGAAGGTCGCTCACATGTTAGCCGTGGATGACCAATATCACTTCTTGATTTCCTGGCGGCTCTTTACCTACTCTGCCACCTGCATGGCTTGAAAATGTCGGGCGCAGCCGGTGATGATGGCTGTCCATCGGGTGGTATGCAACCGGGATCGGCTCCCTGCCGTCGCAGGTGATGGACTTGTTTTTTTGAGATGCTTAGCGTGAAAGAAAATAATCGGCTTTCCATTCGTAGGTTTTTTGCCGGCAAGCATGTGTTGCTTACCGGATCGACCGGCTTTTTGGCCAAGGCGGTGGTGGAAAAACTCCTCTGGGATTTGCCGGATGTGGGACAGATTTACCTGTTGATCCGCCCCCGCTTCAAGGCGGATGGCACGCGGATTGAGCCCCGGGACCGCCTGCATGAGGAGGTGTTGCGCAACAGCGCCTTCGGTCGTTTGCGGGAACGCCATGGAGAGGGTTTCGACGCTTTTTGTGAGTCCAAGATCACCTGTGTCAGCGGGGATCTGACCAAGCCTCTCTTTGGTTTGGAACCAGCCGCCTACACGGCGCTGGCGGGCAAGTTGCAGGTGGTGATCAACAGTGCCGCCACGGTGGTCTTTGATGAGCGCCTGGATCTGGCCCTCACCCTGAATACCGAGGGTCCACTGCAATTGCTTCAATTGGCGCGCGATGCCAAAGGGGTGTTCGTCCAGGTTTCCACCGCCTATGTCAGCGGCAAACGCACCGGCCTCGTTCCGGAACGGCTGATGCCGCCGATGGAGGCCATTGATGCCCAATTGCCTCCCGGTGAACCTCGACCGGAACGCTTTGATGTCCGCGAGGAGGTGCGGTATCTCCGGCAGTTGTCGGATCAGGTCCGAACCCAATGCGAGGCGGAAATTCTGGGGCAGGGGCTTGACCCCAAATCCGAGGAGGCCAAGGAGAAGCTCAACACCGCGCTGATTGCGGTCGGCATGAACCGGGCCCAGCAATTCGGGTGGAATGACACTTACACCTTCACGAAGTTCCTCGGCGAACAGTTGATCAAGCAGGAGCATGGGGAGGTCTCCACCCTGATCGTGCGTCCCTCCATCATTGAGTCCAGCCTGCGGGAACCCGAACCCGGCTGGCTGGATGGTCTGCGCATGGCCGATCCGATCATCATTGGCTATGGCAAGGGGCGGCTGCCCGATTTTCCTGCCAGCCTGAGTGTTGTGCTGGATGTCATTCCGGCGGATCTGGTGGTCAACAGCATCCTGGCCGGGGCCACCCACATCGCCCGTCAACCCGGGGCCTTTGATCTCTTCACCGTGGCCAGTTCGGCGAAGAATCCGCTGCGTTTTCAGAACCTGTACGACCACGTTCGCGATTATTTTATCAAGCATCCCTTCACGGATAAAACGGGCCGTCCCATCCAGGTTGCGGAATGGAAATTCCCAACCATTCCCCAGTTTCGTGAGATGCTGCAGCGGCGCTATATCCGCCCGGCCAAACTGGCCACCAGAATCATCAACGGACCCATCCCCATCCCGGGCTCCCGCAAATGGCGGCCCCGCCTCAAAAGCACCATCAACCGGGTGGAGCAGCTTATTTATTACGTTGATATTTACGGGCCGTACGTGAATTTGGACTGCCGCTTTGAGATCGACCACGCCTTGGAGGTGCTGGAATCGGTGGATCCGGCCGAGCGGGCGGCCTTTGATTTTGACCCCCGCAAGTTCCATTGGCGGCATTATTTGCAGGACATCCACATTCCGGGCCTGAAACGCAACATCCTGCGCATGGACGTGTTGCCCCGCACCGGGGCCGGCCAGGGCAAACTGCTGGAGGAAGAGGATGGGAAGAAGGCGCGGCGGGGAACGGTCTCCGGTGTGCGCGGGGCACCCCAAACCATTGTGGACCTGGCCTTCCGGGGCGCGGAACGGCATGGCGACAAGCCGTTTTTGGAAATCCGCCGCACCCTGCCGCAAGGCGGGCATGACCACGTGCGGATCACGTACCGCCAACTCTGGGAGCGGGCCGATTTGCTGGCGCACAAAATCAGTGCCCGCGTGGATTTGCACAGCGGCGACCGGGTGGTGATCATGGGCGAGAACTGTCCGGAATGGGCGCTCGCTTATCTGGCGGTTTCCCGGGCGGGAGCCACCGCCGTGCCGCTGGACCGCACGCTGCCCGCCCGCGAAGCCATCCGCATCACGCGTTTGGTGGAGGCCAAAGCGGTCATCATGACCCCGGGTTTGTGGAAGACGCTGGGGCCGGAGTTTGTCGGCACCGGTTTGCCCGTGGTGTTGGATCCGTTGCGGGATCTGGAACCCTATCCGGGTTGTGCCTGGCCGCTGCCGCAGGCTGACCCATCTGGACGCCTCATCAGGGAACCCACGGCGGAGTCGCTGGCCTCCCTGCTGTTCACGAGCGGCACCACACTGGAGCCCAAGGGGGTGATGCTGACGCACGGCAATTTCATCAGCAACACCATGTCGGTCTCCGAGGTGATTGAGTCGCTGGAGTCAGATCGTTTTCTCTCCGTGCTGCCGTTGCACCACGCCTTCGAGTTCACGTGTGGTTTCCTCATCCCGATGTACGGGGGAGCCACCATTTACAACCTGGAGGCACTGCGTGGCCAGGAGGTGCTCAACACCATGAAGCTGAACGAGGTGACGGTGGTGCTGGGCGTGCCCCGCCTGTTCAAGCTCTTCAAGGATGGCATCCAGGCGCAAATCCAGTCCGCCGGGTGGCGGGGGCAGGCCCTGCTGCGCGGGGGCAATCTCGCCGCCAGTGTGGCGGAGTCGTTTGGCGGACAGAACGCGCGCCGCCGCATTTTTGCCAAGGTGCATGACGCCTTTGGCGGCAATGTGCGCGTGTTCATCTCGGGTGGGGCCGCGCTGGATCCGGAAACCTTCCAGTTTTTCCGCCGATTCGGCATCACCATCTGCGAGGGGTACGGGTTGACCGAAACCGCTCCGGTGCTGTGCGTCAATCCGCTGGCTGCCGCCAAGGCGGGCAGCGTGGGTCCGGCCGTGCCGGGCACCGAGATCAACATTGAGAATCTGGATGGCGAGGAGGTTGGGGAAATCCTGGCCCGGGGGCCTTCCGTGATGCATGGGTATTGGCGCAACCCGGAGGCCACCGCCAAGGTGTTTGACCAGGGCTGGTTCCGCACCGGCGACATCGGCCGGTTTGATCACGATGGCTACCTGCACATCACCGGTCGGCTGAAGGATCTGATTGTCACCAGCGCCGGCAAAAAGGTGCACCCAGATGAAATTGAGCATTTGCTCAAGGACATCAAAGGGGTCAGGGAGCTGTGTGTGCTGGGTTTGCCGGATCGCTCCGGTCATGGTGAGGCGGTCTCGGCGGTGGTGGTGCCGGAGCCGGATGCGGACCGCCCGGCGATCATGGCCGCCATTGCCCATTTGACCCGGCATTTGTCCGGCTACCAGCATGTTTCGCGCGTGGAGTTTCAAACCGAAGAGCTGCCGAAAACCTCCACCTTGAAATTGCAGCGCGGCAAGATTCGCGACCGCTTTGCGGGCAACTCACCCCGCACCGGAGCTGAGGAGTCCGTGCCGCTGCTCTCCTCCCTGGCCGCCAGCAAGCCCGTCTCCCAGGACAACCCGGAAATCGAGGTGGCCCGGGTGGTTGCCCGCGTGGCCAACATCTCCGCCGCCGACGTGGAGGCGCACCAGAAGCTGCAGATGGATCTGGGCATCGATTCGATCGGAAAAGTGGATGTCCTCCAGCATTTGGAGGCCCGCTATGGGGTCACTTTCGCCGGCGAAACCGAGGCCCGCCTCTTCACGGTGCGGGACGTGGTGAGCGTGGTGGAGGAGGCGCTCAAGGAGCGTGTCAGCACCAAGGTCAAGCGGGGTGGACGTTCCCTGTGGGACCGTGCCACCGTGGACTCCACCGCGATTCTGGCCGGCATGAGATTGACGCCGACCCGCAATTTCTCCCGCCAGGTGTTCGAGGCGATCACCGGCGTCATCATGAGCACGCATCTGCGGGTGCGGGGGGTCGGGGTTGAGAATATCCCCCGCCAGGGGCCGTACATATTGACGGTGAACCACTCCAGCCACCTGGACCTGCCGGCGGTGCGCAAGGTTCTGGGGCGTCAGGCGGATCATCTGCATGCCATGGCCGCCAAGGACTACTTTTTCAACACCCGTTTCAAAAGCTGGTTCTTCCTCACCTTTCTCAACGCGTTGCCGCTGGATCGGGAGGTCAATCCTCTGGAGAGCCTGGCGGTTTGCAAGACCGTGCTGGATAATGGCCGCCCGATTCTGATTTTTCCGGAGGGTACCCGCACGCTCTCGGGTGAGCTGCAACCGTTCAAGCCGGGCATTGGGGTGCTGGCCATTGAGTTGAGTGTTCCCATTGTGCCGGTCTATGTCTCCGGCACCTTTGCCGCCCTGCCCAAAGGCAAGCGCCTCCCCCGTTCCGAGCGCATCCTGGTGCGGATTGGCAAACCGATGGATTTCCGCGCGCTGAAGGCTGAAAAGGGCAAGTCATCCTCGGCGGATCTCTATCGCCGCGCCACCGCCCAGTTGCGTGCCAGCGTGGTGGAGTTGTCGGAAATGGAGCCGGAGGATTGACCGGTGCGGGCCGCCTATTGTGATGTGGATGGCACGCTGACGCGGACGACCATCGTGACGCCGATGGCGTGGCTGATGCGCCGTCTGCTGCCTCCGCCCTGGAACCGCTTGTGGCCGCTCTCCCTTCTGGTGCGGGGGCCGTGGTGGCTGCTGCTGGATCGGTTCAGCCGGGCTGCATCCAACCGTTCCATTTATGCCTGTTATGGCGGACTGTCGGCGGCGGACGCCCAGGCGCTGGGGGAGGCGTGCTGTCACGCCATGATCCGCTCCCGTCTGTTTCCCGCGGCGGAACAGTGGCTCAACCAGCAACGCCGGGAAGGGGTCCGGATTGTTTTCGTCACGGGCAGCCTGGATTTTCTCATTCAGCCTTTGGCCCGGGAGTTTGAGGCGCTTTGCGTGGCCCCGGCCTTGGCGGTGAAGGATGGCTGTTTTACCGGACAACTCGTGGGGCCGTCGATGACCGGTGATCTCAAGGCCCGCGCGGTCCAGACCCATGCGGAGGTCAACGGGGTGGATTTAAGCCAGTCGTTTGCCTTGGGGGATGCGGCGGCGGATTTGCCGATGCTGGAGTGCGTGGGCCGCCCGCTGGCGGTCAACCCGGATGCCGGGCTGCGACGCATTGCGGTCGCCCGCCACTGGCCCGTGTTGAATTGGCGCGACTGATTCGCTTGGAGCTGTTTCGGCCGGGTGGTCCCCCCAAGACCTCTTTGGCCGGGGGTAAAAAAACACAGGGTGCCGAATTTCTTCGGCACCCTGAGGTGTGAACACTCCCCAACGGCGGCACCAGTGGGGCTGGTGGGATCGCCGGGGTTGTTCTTACTGGCAGAGGGTCAGGATGTCACGGCTCAGGTCTTCGTGGCTGCTGGCCAGGTAGCCCACCGGATTCTTCTGGAATTCGCTCCACTCGGCGCGCACGCGGCTCACATCCTTGTCGCAGTGGCGATAGGCTTTGTGGCCGAATTGCATGAAGCGGACCTTTTTCAAGGCCCCGTGGATATGGCGGATGTTCTCGTGGGTGATCGAATGTTTCATTTTCAATTCAGGGTTCAGGATTAGGCAGGGTTCCCGGCGTCCGGACCGGCAGTGGCCGGAGACGCCGAAAAGGCACGGGCAGCCCGCTGGCCGCGCGGGGCGGCCATCCAAACGTGTTGTGGTTTGACAGGCATGCTTTAAATAGCAAAACGACAGAAACTTACGCTTATCCGGAGTGAGGCTTTCAGAAATCTGAAGACGAGCAGCTCAGGGGGCGGGTGTCACGTATCGCGCCGGGTTTTACCCCGCGCGACAGCACTTCTGTCCATGACACCGTTATTAACCATACGCGCCGGATTATACACCCGTTTTCCAAAAAGCCAGAAGAAAAATATTTTTCCGTTGTGTGTCCGTCGTTGAACCCGGTTCGCAAGCTTGACCTTCCGAGGAGATTGGACAAAAGTGCCCGCGCAGTCGAAATCGCCATTTTAGGGCCGGTTGGGTTTGGTCCGGAAGACTGGTAGGTTAATCGCGGGCCCTTGGCTTGGGTGACAATGAAAACCAAAGGCTATTTTCAGGGGATTCGCGCACGGTTCATTCGCTGGACCGTGGTGGTGACTGCTTGTATCAGCGTGGTTGCCGCCGGGCTGTTTTACCTGACCCTGCGCCTGGTCCTGCAAAATATCGGCTCAGACTTTGCCGAGCAGTACACTTTGCGCGAAAAAGGGCGCATTATGGCCCCCTTGGAGCGCGAGGTTTCCCTCAGTCAAACGCTCGTGCGCATGCCCGCTTTGGCCGCCTGGGCCGGGGATGAGCAGAATCCGCAGCGGAAGACTGCCGCTCTGGATATCCTGGAAACCTTTCGGCGCGAGTTTCACGACCGGATCAGCTTCTTCGCCATTCATCGTTCCGGCAGTTATTATTTTTGCGACGGTTCCACCGGATCCAGGTGGGATCAGCCGGCGTACACCCTGTCCCCGGCCAACCCCAAGGATGCCTGGTTTTACGCCACCCTTAAGGATGTGGATCGGATGCACCTGAACGTGGACCGGCACGCGGTTCGCGGCCAGGTGATGGTGTTTGTCAACACGGTGGTTTACAGCGGCACCAACCGGGTGGCCATTTCCGGCACCGCGCTGAAGATGGACGCGTTCATCACCCGCCTCCTGGACACCCGGAACAAAGCCGTGACGCCCATTTTGGTGGATCCCTCCGGCGCCATCCAAGCCCATGCCAACGCCGCCTTGATTGATCAAAACACTCTCTCCAAGCGGGAGCAGGACCGGAGCACGATTTTCCGGCTCATGCCCGATGCCGGCCAGCGGGAGGAACTGGTCCGGGCCTTTGCCGCGCTCAAAAAGGCGCCGGAAACCACGGCCACCCTGCACCTGGACATAGAGCATCAGCAACGCCTGGTCACCGTGGCCTACCTGCCGCAAATTGACTGGTATCTGGTCTCCCTGATTGATTTGTCCCAGGCGGTGGGTTTTGCTGAATTCGCGCCGCTGGCGCTCGTGGCGCTCCTTTCCCTGGGGGTGCTCGTGCTGGCGCTCTCCGTGCTTATCAACCGCACCATCCTCACCCCCTTGGGGCATTTGGCGGGCACGGCCAAATCCGTGGCGGCCGGGGATTATTCGGTGCGTGCGGCCCGCTTCCGGGAGGATGAGATTGGCGCGCTGGCGCGCACGTTCAACGCCATGCTCGACACGATTGAAAGCAACACGCGCGAACTGAGGCGCCACAGCGAGGAATTGGAACAACGGGTGAGGGAGCGCACGTCGGCGCTGGAGAAGGAGGTCGGGGAACGGCAGAAGGCCGAGCTGGCGGCGCAGCAGGCCAGCCAGGCCA
Source organism: uncultured Verrucomicrobiota bacterium (assembly GCA_903930345.1). GTDB lineage: Bacteria > Verrucomicrobiota > Verrucomicrobiia > Limisphaerales > CAIYYI01 > CAIYYI01. Next base: position 15,226 of record CAIYYI010000141.1, on the reverse strand, counting down.
AGAGCGAGTTCCTCGCCAACATGTCCCATGAGATCCGCACCCCGATGAACGCGATTCTCGGTTTCTCGGAGATTCTTTCCGCCAAGGTGCAGGACTCCCGCCACCGGGAATACGTCCAGGCGATTCACAGCAGCGGCAAATCCCTGCTGAACCTGATCAATGATGTGCTCGACTTGAGCAAGGTGGAGGCGGGCAAGATGCGGCTTGAGCTGTCCCCCACCGACCCGCGCACCGTCCTCCAGGAAATCGCGGCCGTTTTTTCCCGCAAGGTGGAGGAGCAGGGGCTGACCTACACCACCGAGGTGGCGGAGAACTTTCCCCGGGCCGTTGTCCTCGATGAGGCGCGCTTGCGACAGGTGTTGCTCAACCTGGTGGGCAACGCCATCAAGTTCACCGCGCATGGTTTTGTGCGGGTGGTCGCCCGCGTGGCGGAGGTGGCGGCCGACGGTGGTCTGCAAATCGTCTTTGAGGTGCATGATTCAGGCATGGGGATTCCTTCCGGCCAGCTTGAGCAAATCTTCGGCGCCTTTGAACAGCAGGAGGGTCAAAGCCACGCCAAATATGGCGGCACCGGCCTGGGTTTGGCCATCAGCAAACGCCTGGTCGAGTTGATGGGCGGGCTGATCTCTGTCGAAAGCACCGTGGGGCGTGGCTCGGTCTTCCGCATCACGCTCCACCAGGTCGAGGAGGCCGCGCTGGCTGAACTTCATCCGCATGAGCCTTCGGACTCCCTTGCCACCATTGTTTTCGAGCCGGCCACCATCCTGGTGGCGGAGGATGTGGCCCTGAATCGGGAGTTGATCAAGGGGTTTCTTGAGCAGTACAAGTTTGACATTGTGGAGGCGCGGGATGGCCGCGAGGCGGTGGAGCGGGCCCGCACCTGCCAGCCGGCCTTGATCCTGATGGACATCAAGATGCCCGTCATGGACGGCATTCAGGCCAGCCGTTTGCTCAAGGATGCCCCTGAGACGTCTGCCATCCCCATTGTGGCGGTCACCGCCTCGACCATGAAGCTGGAGGAGGACAAACTCCGCTTGATCTGTGAGGGGTTTATGCGCAAGCCCATTACCCGGGCGGATCTGATCAGGGTGCTGGCCCGGTTTCTCAAGCACACCACTGCCGAGCCGGTGGTGGCGGACCGGGTGCTGCCAGAGGCGTCCTGCTGTGAGGCCACGGCCCATGATCGGATCGATGCCGACGGATTGCGGCAGCGCCTGGAAAATGAGCTGATGCCGATGTGGGCCGAGGTGAAAAACACCACCATTGTCAACCAGGTCGTTGATTTTGCGGAGCAAACCATCGCCATTGCCGCCATGCATCAGGACCGGGAACTGGCGGCCTGGGCGGATAAGCTGCGCCATGAGGCGGTGCTTTTTGACATGGCCGCCATGGAGGACACCCTGGCCCAATTCCCCCAATTTCTGGCGCGCAAATGACAGCGGACACAACCCCCAGCCACCCATGCCCATGAACGAAACCCAACCGGTCCCGGCCACCCTACTCATCGTGGAGGACAATCCCAAGAACGTCCAGGTTCTGGGCACGATTTTGATTGATGCCAAGTACCGCGTGGCGGTGGCCCACAAGGGCGCACTGGTTTTTGATTTGCTGCCCAAGGTGAAGCCAGATTTGATTCTCCTGGATATCATGATGCCGGAGATGGATGGCTTTGAAGTCTGCCGCCGAATCAAGGCGGATCCCGCCGTCAGCGATATTCCGGTGATTTTTCTCACCGCCAAAACGGAGACGGATGACATTGTCAGAGGCTTTGAGTTGGGGGCGGCGGATTTTGTCACCAAACCCTTCCGTTCCAAGGAACTTCTGGCCCGTGTGCACACGCACATCACGCTGGTGCGCCTGCAAAAAAGCCTGAAAAAGAAAAACCAGGAATTGGAGGAGGCGCTCGCGAACGTCAAGACGCTCTCCGGGTTGTTGCCGATCTGCGCCTACTGCAAAAAAATCCGCAATGCCACCGGCGGCTGGGAATTTGTGGAGGTTTACATCCGCAATCGGAGCCATGCGAACTTCACGCATGGGATCTGCCCGGAATGCACCCATATCCATTTCCCCGAACACCAGAATCCGCCCAAGGGGTGAGTCACCCGGTCGCACAAAAAGAGCCCGAACCGTTTGCCAGGTCCGGGCTCTTCTGCCTGCAAGTCAGATTGGAGGTCGTTTTTACTGGCCCTCGCCACCGGTGCTGATGGTGACTTTCGTCGCCGCTGAACTCTGCCGCACCGGGGCGGCGACGTGTTTCTCAATCCAGGCGATCAGGGCGGCATGTTCGGCAACCGTGGTGGTGGCCGTGTCTGAAAGACGTGTGTAGCCCGTTACCCGAACCACTCCGTTGGCGAGGAAACTTTCAATTTCCACTGCTCCGGAAATCCGCCATTTGCCGGTGGCCGTGGCCCAGATATGCAGCTTCGGCTTGACCGTCAGATGGGTCGTGCCCGCCTTCAGGGAACCTTCCGCCAGCAGGCTGGCGAATTCCTCCGCGGTGACCGCCAGATCCTCCACCGGGCCGGTGCTGGCTTCCTGCACCCCGTAAAGGGCCGCGTTGAAGGAGGAGACCGAGGGGCGCATCAGCGGGAAGAAGATCACATCATCAATGTTCTCCTGCTCCGTGAAGATCATCGCCATGCGCTCCAGGCCGGGCCCGATGCCCGTGGTGGGCGGCAGGCCATACTCCAGCGCCTCGATGAAATCAAAATCCAGGGTGTGGAACTTGCCCGTGTCCCGCTCCTCCGCCCGGTACGACTTTTGCCAGGTCTGCATCAGGTGAATGGGGTCGTTTTGCTCGGACCAGTTGTCGCCGCATTCCATGCCCGCGATGAAGATCTCGAACCGTTCCACGTAGCGGGGGTCGGTTTCCATCGGTTTGGCCAGCGGCGAGATTTCCACCGGGTGGCCAAAGACCATGGTGGGCTGGATCAGGGTTGGTTCCACCGTCACCTCAAAGGCCTTGACGAGGGCCTCCCCGATGGAGGGTTGGGCTTCGTGGATGCCCAGTTGCGCCAGTTTGGCGTTGGCCTCCTCCGGGGATTGCAGTTGGCGAAAATCAGCGCCGGTCTGCTGCAACACCGCCTCCAGCATGCTGACCCGCCGCCACGGCTTGCTGAAATCAATCTCATGCCCGCGCACCTTGAACACCGTCCGGCCAAAGGCGCGGATAGCCACATGCCGGAACATTTCCTCCACCAGGTTCATGTTGTACTCGTAATTCTCGTAGGCGGTCATGGTCTCGACCATGGAGAATTCCGGATGATGGCTGCGGTCAATGCCCTCGTTGCGGAAGTACCGGCCGATGGTATAGACCTTGTCGAAGCCGGCCGCCACCAGGCGCTTCAGGTACAGCTCATGGGAGATGGCCAGGTACATCTCGCAGCCAAGGGCGTTGACGTGGGTTTTGAACGGCTTGGCCGTGCCGCCGCCGTACTGCGGCTGGATGACCGGGGTTTGAAACTCCAGGAAGCCCCTCCCATTCAGGAACTCGCGCACGGCCGCGATCATTTTGGAGATGCCGGCGAACCGTTCGCGGTGCTCGGGCACCAGGGTGGTGTCCAGATAGCGCTTGCGCAAAATCTGCTCCCGATCCTTCAGCCCGGACCACTGGTCCGGCAACGGTCGCACCGCCTTGGTCAGCATGCGGATCGATTCCACCAGAATGCTGATTTCCCCGCGCTCCGTCCGCACCACCTTGCCCGAGGCCTCGATGATGTCGCCCAGATCGGTCAGGTTCAGGTCCGCGTAGCCCAGGTTGCCCAGCGCCGGGTCCGCCACCTGCACCAGGTTGCGCCGCATGAACAACTGGATGCGCCCGGTCTGGTCCTGCACATGGGCAAAGGCCAGGGCGCCTTGTTTGCGGAAAGACATCAGCCGTCCGGCGACGGTGACGGTCTGATCCTTCAACGTTTCAAAGTCCGCCAGCACCACACCCGCATAGTGCGTGCGGTGGCTGCAGGAGGGGAATGGGTTGATGTTGCGGGCGCGAAGCGCTTCCGCTTTTTCCACCCGGATTTTCCGAATTTCAAATAAAGGATTCGTGGACACTGGTGATCGCTTTCGTTAAACAGGGGCTGCAAGCTAATCGAAATCCAGCGGGCAAAAAAGAACTTTTTTTGCGGGGACCGCCTGCCACGATGGAGGGGCGGCCGTTTGGGAGGGCGTTTGGCGGCCCCCGGCGCATCGGCCCGAGTGGCTGCGGGGCAAGCGGTTGTTCATCTGGGGGCTTGCATTCGGTGCGCCACCGGGTTCACTGGCGGCATGCGCATGCATCTTGTTTGGCCGTTGCTGAGCAGCCTCCTCTATGTGGCGGGCGCTTTGCTGGTCAAGCGCTCCGGCGACTGGGGCGTGGGGGTCTGGCGCACCTCGTTTGTCTCGAATGTCACCACCGCCTTTTGCTTTCTGCCCCTGCTGGCCCTGGATCAGCATCCCCCCTCATGGACCCTTCTGTGGCAACCGCTGGTCACGGGCCTGTTGTTCATGGCGGGGCAAACGCTGGCTTTTCTGGCCCTGAGCCGGGGGGATGTTTCCATTGCCACGCCTGTGCTCGGGCTCAAAACCGTGCTGGTCGCTCTGCTCTCCAGTTGCTGGCTGGCGCAGGCACCCTCGGCGGAACTGTGGGTATCCTCCGCCTTGAGTGCTCTGGCCATCGCGTTGTTGAACAGCAGTGGCCGACGCGGAGGAAGGCATGTGGGAATGACGATTTTGGGATCGGTCGTGGCGGCACTCTGTTTTGCCGCCTTTGATGTTCTGACCCAACGCTGGTCGCCCACCTGGGGCGCGGGCAGTTTTCTGCCGCTGGTGTTCGCTTGCGTGGCGGTCTTGTCCCTGGCCTATTTGCCGCTCTTCAGCCAACCCCTGGGCCGGGTGCCGCGACCGGCCTGGCCCTGGCTGATGGGCGGGGCATTGTTGATTGCGCTCCAATCACTTGTGCTTATAACCACAGTGGCAACCTGGGGGGATGCCACCGCCGTGAACATTGTTTACAGTTCGCGCGGTTTGTGGAGTGTTCTGGCGGTTTTGTGGGTGGGTCACTGGGTGGGAAATCAGGAGGGTCGCCAGGGTTCCTCAGCCATGCGTCGTCGTTTGTGCGGGGCGGGGGTGATGGTCGCTGCCATCATTCTGGCGATCATTGGCCGATGATGGGCGGTTGACGGTTTGAGGCAGATTATTCGTCGTTCTACAAGAACAGTGCCAACAGCAATTCAGGGCTCCAGTGGAACCGTAAAGGGGCGTGTTGCAACAGAGAGGCGATGCACGGCGCGGCCGCGTCCATTGTGCTCAGGGCATCCTGGAGTTGCTGGAGAAACCAGCCCGGTTGAATCGCTGGGAGTCAGCGCCCACCCCGCCGAGATCGGAAACGCGGAAGAGGGTTCACGCGCGAAGCCACGAAGAAGATGGGGAAAGTGTGATTGACCACGAATTGACGAATTAAACGAATGACGCGAATTGGGGAGTGATTTGTGGCCCAGGAGTTTGCACGGGTGACCTGGTGGGGGTGGATTTTGCGGGACAAACCAAATACAAAACCGGGATTAGCCGCGAAAGAAACCAAGGAGCACAAAGGAACAGTACTCATCATTTTCATTTTTGCGGTCTATGTGTTCTCTTACGGCAAATTCATTGCAGATGGGAGCCGTTGAAAAAGTTGCAGAGGTTGAAGGTTCAAGGTGAATGCGGATGGCGAAACCGCTGAAATTGTTGATGGTTGATCGTTGATGGTTGAAGGCTGGGGAAGGACTACTGACTACAGCAAGACAATGCGCATCGCGGAACCGGGGACTTTTTGACAAGCGAATGCTGGACAAGCGAATCGGAGACGGGACCGGGGTGGATTCCACACGAAGCCACTCAGTCACGAAGAAGACGGGGGCGGTGTTTTGGTAAACCGGATTAGGTTTCACGCCAGACGCCATGAAAAGTGCCAGCTGGAATTCGGGGCACTGGAGCAAATCGGCGGGTTTTCGCCTGGTTTCAGGGCCTGGTGTGTCGCTTTTTGTCACATTTTAGCACCCGGTTTCGGTGCGCGCCGGGAAAAGGCAGGTCCATACGGCCCGGAGAGGCGAAGACCGTCGATGGTAATATTGGAGTCGCTTTGGGAGGCGGTTGTGCGTAGTGTGAACCCGTAAAGCCCATGGAACTCATTTGTCGAAAAAGTCTGTCACTCGTTGACGCGGCGCTCGGTATTCTTTTCGCGGAGGCCGTCAAGTGACGCCTAGCCGTGTGGACAAGCCGAGAGTGGCGTTACTCATCGAAACCTCCGGTGGGTACGGCCGCAGTTTCCTGGCGGGCGTGGCCCGCTACGCGCGACTGCATGGTCCGTGGTCGTTTTACATTTTGCCGCGAGGCCATGAGCAGGTGTTGCCGAACATGAAGCAATGGGGCGGGACGGGCATCATCGCCCGGGTGCGGTCCCGAAAGGTAGCAGCCGCCATCGCCGCCGCCGGGGTTCCGGCGATTGGGTTGGATCTGGCACCCGAGGTCGTCGCCAGCATGCCGCCCGGCTTTCAGCCGAGTGAAATTCATCCCGATTCCCAAGCCATCGCGCGCTTGGCAGCCGAGCATTTGTTCGAGAGAGGATTCGCACACTTTGCTTTTGTGGGCGTGCGCGACCGGATCTGGTCGCAGGAGCGGCATCAGGCGTTTGCCGAGTATCTCATGCGAACGCGGGACCATGCCTGTCCAGTGTTCACCCTGAGCGAGGTGAGCCGGACCGCGCGTTTCAGTCAGGATCGGCAGCGCCTGGGAGCCTGGCTGAAGCAGCTACCCAAGCCGCTGGGGTTGATGTCGTGCAATGATGACTGTGGCCGTGAGGTGCTCGATGCCGCCCTTCAGGTCGGGCTCAGCGTGCCGGATGAAATGGCCGTGGTCGGCGTGGACGACGATGAGGTGCTCTGCGAGCTGTGCGATCCTCCGCTTTCCAGCGTGGCACTCAATGCCGAGAAGGGAGGCTACGAAGCCGCCAGCCTGCTCGATAGCCTGATGGCGGGGCGAATCAAGAAGGCGCGGCGCTTGGTGGTGCAGCCGCTGGAGGTGGTGGCTCGACGCTCCACCGAGGTGTGGGCGGTCACGGATCGAAACATTGCCCGCGCGCTGCAGTTCATTCGCGATCATGCGCACGAGCCCATCGGGGTGGGCGACGTGCTGCGCCTGGTTCCGATGTCGCGTCGCGCCCTGGAGATTCGCTTTCGTCAGGTGGCGCGACGGTCCATCCACGATGAAATCGTCGCGGCTCGACTCCGGCTGGCCCAGAAATTCCTGCGGGAAACCGATCTTACATTGGAGGCCATGGCGGAACGCTGTGGTTTTGGCAGCGCCAGCCACATGAGCGTGGTTTTCGCCCGTGAAGTGGGCCTGGCACCCGCCCAGTATCGCAAACGAGTGCGCAGCACTTGAGGCACGTCGGGGTCTGGCGCAGCAAAGCCGCAACTAAATTGTCCGTAGCGATACCGTTCCTCCGGGCTGCGCAATTTCTAATAAACCGTGCGCCTTCCGCTATGGTTGTCGGTAGGGGAGCATGATAGAAAGGGAGCCACATTGTTGCTGATGCTATGAAATTCAATCTGCCATGCCGCCGCCTGTCCCGAACGGTGGGATTCCTCATCGCCAGTCTGTTGGGCGGCGTTGGGGACGTTCCGGCGGCCAGTGATGGCTCGGTGACTGATCGGATCGCCGGGCGCGGTTTCCCTTCCGTATTCCAGGCCTGGAACCCGATTGACCTGACGAATCAGTTCCCCTTGAAAACGCTGGAAGATCGGCTTCAGGCGGCGGCGAAGCACGATTTGCTTTGGGAGGAGCCGGTGAGCCAGCTCGGTTACAACGTGGAACTGGTGCTCGGCGCGGTGTGGAATCACCGGCACGGCGGAATCGCCGCCGATTTCACGGCGGAAAGCAAGCGGCAGGCGCTGGCGAATCGCCAGCGGATGTTGCAGTTGAATCCGAACATGGTCTTCCTGCTCGAAGTCCGCTGGCGGGATGCCCCGGGCAGTTTCCTGCCGGCGGACAGCCCGTTCTGGAAACGGAATCCGGATGGGACACGCAAGCAAGGCTGGGACGGGGGGCCGGAGCCGTACTACCTGATGAATCCGGACAATCCGGACTTCGCCGCCAACATCGCCCGCCAGTGCAAGATCGCGATTGATTCGGGCGTTTACGACGGTGTCATGTTCGACTGGGACGGCTATCTGCCCATTGTGAAGAAGACCCGCGAGATCATCGGCGACCGGGGGCTGATCATCTGCAACATTCACGATCGGATTAATCTGGGTGAGCAATACAAAGGGATGATCAACGGCGCGTTCATGGAGTTGAGCCAGGAGGGGCCGGGCAGTCCGCCGCGCAAGCTGGGCACGTGGGAGAGTTCGCGCCAGGCGTTGCTCTATTTCGAGGCGAACTTCGCAAAACCGCAGGTGAACTGTCTGGAGAGCTGGGGCGACCGCAAGGATCTGCGCCGCATGCGGGCCGTGACTGCGCTGGCGCTCACGCACTCCGATGGCTACGTGCTCTACGCCGACCCCAATCCGCTCATGACACCTGATCATCTGCACGACTGGTATCCGTTTTGGGACGCCAAGCTGGGCAAGCCAGATGGCAAGTGCCTCGCGCGCCAGGACGGGGCGTATCAAAGGGAGTTCGAGCGTGGGACCGTGATTTATAATCCATTGGACAACAGAAAACCTGTCCGCGTGAAGTTCGCGTCCTCACGGACGCGCGTGGCGGATGGAACGAAGGGCACGGAGTTTTCGGTGGAAAGCTACGACGGCGAGATCTTTCTGAAGTAGAGCCAATGGACAAACGACGCCGGGCGACGCGCGCAGGCGCGTCGGGTCGGGCCAGCGAAAACAATGATCAACCCAGGCATGACATGACCGAAAAGACCTTCTCCCTCCATCCGGTGGATTTCGTGGCCTTCTTTGGCTACCTCGTCCTGCTCGGCTTTGTCGGTTGGTGGTTTGGCCGCAAGAAAACCACATCGCAGGAGTACTTCCTCGCGGGCCGGTCGCTGCCGTGGTACGTCGTGGGTTCCTCTTACATCGCCTCAAACATCAGCATCGAACATTTCGTGGGCATGGTGGGTGCGGCGGTGTTGTTCGGCATCTGCGTGGCCACGCCGGAATGGAGCACGGTCATCGCTTTCTCGTTCATGATCTGGATTTTCATCCCGTTCCTGCTCACGTCGAAGGTTTATACGGCGCCGGAGTTTTTGGAACGCCGGTTCAATGTCCAGATGCGGGTCATCTTCGCCGCGATTACGATTCTGGCAAACGTCTTCCTCTTCATGGGCCCGGTGATCTACGGCGGCAGTCTCATTCTCGTAAAGCTGGCCGGCCTCTCCAAGATCAGCGCGGCCATCATCATCGGGTTGGTGGCCGGCGTGTGGGCGATCTGGGGAGGACTGAAATCCGTGGCCTTCATGGACGTGGTGACTATCATCTTCAAGATCGGCGGGGGAATGATCGTGACCGTGCTGGGGCTTTTGACCCTTGGCAATGGCAGCATGATTGATGGTTTCCATCGCATGGTGGATGTAAACATGGCCAAGGACGGCTGGGCGGCGGAATGGGTGTCGCGAAACGCGCCGCATTTATTGCAAGGGAGCACCGCCGGGGCAGAGTATCATCGCATGTCCGTCATCCAGCCCATCAATCAGACCACGAATCCCTGGACGCACTGGGTCTTCAGCTTTTTCTACATCGGACTTTGGTACACGGTCATGAACCAGATGCTCATTCAAAAGGTTCTTGCCGCCAAGGACATGTATCATGCGCGGATGGGCATGGTCTTCGCCTGCTTCCTCAAACTGCTCGTGCCGGTGGTCGTCGTGTTGCCCGGGCTGATTTTCTTTGCCATGCATCCGAAGTTTCTGGACAGCACCGATTGGGGCTTCATCAGCGACGAGGCAAACAATACCTACATCGTCATGGTGCGGGATCTGGTGCCGCCGCTGCTGCTCGGCGTGTTAATGGCGGCGTTCTTCAGCGCCATCCAATCCACCGTCTGCTCCGCGTTGAACTCGACCTCCACGATTTTTACGATGGATTTCTATCAGAAGTACATCAATCCCCAAGCCACCGAGAAGCAATCCATCAGCGTCGGCCGCATCACGGGTGTGGTGATTCTGTTCGTCTCCATCGGCTTCGCGATTTTGCTCGGTCATTCCAAGGCGAATTTGTTCGTCTTCATCCAGGCGGGCTACACCGCCATCGGGCCGGCCTACTCCGCCATCTTCCTGTTGGGGGTGTTGTGGAAGCGGGTCAATGGCAAGGACGCGCTCATCACCGTTATCGCGGCGTTCGCCATGGTTGGCCTCTTGAAATACCTGGAGTTCGGCCTGCTGGCGGAATCCACGTCCGACTTTGCCAAATTCATTAAACCCTTCGGCAACCAAGGGCTCGTCACCTGGTTGTTTGCCATGCTCGTCTGCACGGTATCCGCCTTCATCACGCCGCCCGCCCAGCCGGAGCAGGTGGGGGAGGGATTGATCTTCAGCTTCAAGGACAAGAAGGCCCTGACCGCCGGCCTCGGCACGCACTGGTACAACAGCATCGTACTGTGGTGGGGCGTGGCCTTTGGCGGAATGCTCGTGCTGGTCGTGATCTTCTCGGTATTTGTGAAATAGGTCCACCGTTCCGGAAACAACATCTATGAAGAGTTCAGCAGTCACAAACGAGGCTGTGAAACCCGCCGAACCATGGGATCTCCGCCAATTTGCCAAAACTCCGCCGATGGGCTGGAACAGTTGGGATTGTTTCGGCGTCAGCGTCACGGAGGACGAGGTCAAGGCCAATGCCGACTTCATGGCCCGACACCTTAAGCCCTTTGGCTGGGAATACATCGTGGTGGACCTCGCGTGGTATGCGCCCCACGCCCACAAAGACACCTACAAACAGCCCGGCCTGGAGCAGTTGATCGACAAGCACGGCCGGCTGATTCCCGCGCCGAACCGGTTTCCTTCCAGCGCGGGCGGCGAGGGATTCAAGCCGCTCGCCGACTACGTCCACTCGCTCGGTCTCAAGTTTGGCCTCCACATCATGCGCGGCATCCCGGTTCAGGCCGTGGAGCAGAATACGCCTATCCTCGGCAGCACGTCCTGCGCCCGCGACATCGCCCAATCCGAGGACGGCTGCTTTTGGTTCAAGAGCATGGTCGGCATCAACATGACCCGCGATGGCGGGCAGGCCTACTACGATTCCCTCGCCCGGCTCTATGCCTCGTGGGGTGTGGACTTCATCAAGGCCGATGACATCAACTCATGGGACGGCGACGGCCAGAAAGACCCGTACCACACGGACGAAATCGAGGGCGTCGCCACCGCCATCCGGAAGGCGGGGCGCCCGATGGTGCTAAGTCTCTCCCCGGGCGCCGCGCGCGTCTGCAACGCCAACCACCTCCGCCGCCACGCCAACATGTGGCGCATCTCCTTCGACTTCTGGGACAACTGGGAGGCCCTCAAGAAGCAGTTCGACCGCTGCCGGCTCTGGGCACCCTATATCACGCAAGGCGCGTGGCCGGATGCGGACATGCTGCCCATCGGACGCATCGGGATTCGCGGTGAAGTTGGCGAGGCGCGGGCGACGAACTTCACGCCGGACGAGCAATATACCCTGATGACGCTCTGGTGCATCGCCCGCTCCCCGCTGATGTTCGGCGGGCACCTGCCCGAAAGCGATGCGTTGTCCCTGTCACAGATAACCAACGCGGAGGCCCTCACCGTCAACCAGCACAGCGCGAACAGCCGGCAGCTCTACCGTCGGGGCGAGGCCATTGCCTGGACAGCCGATGTGCCTGGAACCAACAAGAAATACCTGGCCCTCTTCAACCTGTCCGACCAGGCGTTGGAAATCGGGGTGACGGCGGGTGAACTCGGTCTTGGCACAGGGAAGTTCACCGTGCGCGACTTGTGGGGTAAAGTGGTGTTGGGCAACTTCACCGGGCATTTCGCTGCCAGGCTCAACCCGCACGGGGCCGGACTGTACCAGGTGTCGCCATGAGACTCCACGGCCACCATCCGGCACGAGTGTTAATGCTGTTGGCCGCGATGCTTTTGGTCGGCCTCACCAGTCTTCCCGCTTCGCCCCACCCCAACATCCTCTGGATCGTCTCCGACGACCACAGCGCCGCTCACGTTGGCGCCTGCGGCAATCTTGATGTGCTTACGCCGAACATGGACCGCCTGGCAGGCGAGGGGATGCGCTTCACGCGCGCCTACGTCACCTCGCCCCAATGCCTGCCTTCGCGCGCGTCGCTCATGACCGGGCGAGGGCCGGTGGCGTTGGGCATGACTCGTTTTACCACCCCGCTGCCACGCGAGGTAGTCACTTTTCCCGAGATCCTTCGCACCAACGGCTGGTTTGTTGGGGTGGCCGGACGTCCGCATCACCTCGACGGCTGGTCCTATACCACCAACATCCCGCCGCTCTTCGTGAAGCACGGCCTGCTCACGACGAAGGATCGTTTCGATTTCGTCGCCGAGTCCAACTACGGCAGCAACGAGTCCCGCCGCGATGATTTCTTCCGGCAACTGGACGCGTTCTTCGCTGCCGCGCCAACGAACCGGCCGTTCTTTCTCCAGTTCGGACTGCTGGATCCTCATCGTGCTTTCAGCGATGCCGGGAAAAATCCCTGGGTGAAGCGCTACGATCCCGCCAAGCTCCGGCTGCCGCCCACCTTTCCCGATACACCCGCCGTGCGGAATGACCTGGCGCATTACTACGGTGCGGTCAGCCGGTTGGACGAAGACCTGGGCCGGGTGCTCGGGCTCCTGAATGACCGCGGGCTGACGGCGAACACGCTCGTGGTGTTCGTGGGCGACAACGGCGCGGCGCTGTTTCGCGGCAAGGGCACGCTCTACGAGTTGGGACTGCGTGTGCCGCTCATCGTGCGCTGGCCGGGGCAGGTGGAGACCGGGGCTGTGAGCGATGCCCTGATTTCTGGGGAAGACCTCGCTCCAACGATGCTTGAGGCCGCCGGGCTCAAGCCCGCTTCCGCGATGACCGGGCGGAGCTTCCTGGCCACCTTGAAAGGCCAAACGACCGCCGGGCGCGAATTCGTGTTCGCGGAACGCGGCGTGCATGGCGACCCGCTGCCGAGCAACACGGCCACGCTCGACTTCAGCCGCTGCATTGTCGGACGCCGGCACAAGCTGATTTACAACGCGACCTGGCAGTTGCCCTACTGGCCGGTGGATTTCTTCAGCCAGCCGTTCTGGTTGGAACTGGTGGAGCAGAATCGGTCAGGCCGGCTTGCTGCGAAATGGGCCCGGTTCTACTTCGCGCCGCAGCGGCCGATGTTCGAGCTTTACGATTTGGAGAAGGATCCGTGGGAACTGAACAACCTCGCGGGCCAGTCCGAATCGGCTGATGTGGAGTTCCGGCTTCGGATGGCGCTTACCGAATGGATGCTTCTGGCACGCGATTACCTGCCGCTGCCCGCCCCGGATGCTCCAAAGGAAAGATAGAATCAAATAATGAAGAACTCCCCCTTCACCACGAACAGCACCGCCCTCCAGCCGGTCATCAAGCTCGCTCCCGGCAGCCGGGCGCTCGTCGCCGCCACCCTCCGCTGTTTTCTCCTGATCACGCTGGCCATGCAATTGGCTGCCACAGCCGCACCGGCATCCAAACCCAGGGTCTGGATTTATTCCGACATGAGTGACAAGGGGATCCCCGGTTCCAATGCAGAACGCACGGTCAACGATCCCGATGACATCTCAGCGATGGCTGGCTATCTGCTCATGGCGAATGAATTCGAAACGCTCGGCATCGTGGTTGCCAGCACGCATCGCAGCCAGCATCAGACCTCGCCTGATCAGGGAGCTTGGGCCAATGCGTTCCTCGGTGGCGCCTACCGCGCCGAGGTCAGCAATCTCAACCGGCATATCGGCGGCTACCCAGCGGACCTCAAGTTCGTGCAATCTTGCATCAAGGAGAGCGCCGAGCGTTACGAGGCGAAGCGCACCTACGCTTCGCTGGAGAAATATGCCACCGTGCTGGCGCTGCTCGAAGCTGCAAAAGCGTTACCGGAGGACGAAATCATCAACGTGCTTTGCTGGGGCTCGCTGACCGAGCCGGCGATTCTCGTGAATCATTGCCTGGCCTCGGGACAGAAGAGCGTGTTGAAGAAGCTGCGGTTCATCGCGCACTGGACCAACTCGTCCTTGCACCAGGGATCAACGGAGCATCCCGAGAATGTCGCCAACTGCCGCGAAGACGCCATGGCGTGCGCCTATCTCAAACGGGTCGCGCAGGAGGGCGCAATCACCTATTATGAATGCGGGGCGATAGGACAGCATGGCATTGTCAGCGGAAGTCAGAAAGGAAGGGATTACTTTGACCGGTTCCGCGTCAGCCGCCTCGGAGCAGCATTTGTGGATGGTAAATTCGCGCACAACAGCGTGGACCACTCGGACTCGGCGACCTACTGGGTGTTACCCGGCATCTGGGGTGTCGGGTTGCGCAACCTCGCGGCCAATGGCACCAACCCTCCTGAAGTTGAGAAAAGAAACGAAGCGACATTCAAAGAATGGTCGCCGCGCATCCACGATGAATTATTACGCCGGGCCAAAGCTGCGGCCGGGCCGGCGAACCCATAGCCAGAGTGCGTCACCCGCCGCGTTGCCAGCGACCATTATATGAAACACACATCACCATGTAGACTGACAGTCTTCTGCCTGATTGTCGGTGCGATCACCCCGCGAGCACAGCCGGTGGATCAGTTGGCGGCAGCTTACTCGGGCGGGCTTTCCTGGGATCAGGCAAGTGCCATCCTGCGTTTCTCTGGTTCTGGAAACATCCACTTCACCAACGCTGGCATTCGCTCTTTCATCTGGCAGATTCCGCCGGAGGTGAAGCACATCCACATCGCTTCGGGCGTTACAGTCAACAGCGCGTTTCACTCCAAGGCATCCGTGACGATCGCAGGGGAGGATCGCAAGACTTCGCTGGTCTATGGCACGGACGAGCAGCGCTGGTCGCAGAACCGCGGCATCAAGGCGTTCACCCTTTGCACGTTTCAAAACTTCGGGGGCGTGATGACCATCTCGAATCTCACCTCGCTCAACCCGCGCGGTTTCCATGTGCGCGGCTGGGAGAACGTGGTTCATGCGGTGTCTTGCGATTTCCTCGACCGGCGCGGCGGCCATCACAACAACAGCGACGGATTCGAGGGTGGCCACGGCTCGACGGTGCATGACTGCTATTTCGAGAGCGGCGACGACATCATCAAG
>CAIYYI010000140.1 GCA_903930345.1 uncultured Verrucomicrobiota bacterium | reverse complement strand
GCACCTGAAAACGGACATTGGCTTACAGATAAATAGGTGGGATGAAAACACGCGGGCATACGTCGAGCTTCTGATCGAGGAGATCAACGAAAAAACCGAGTTCAACCTGCGGACAATCGCCTGGAAGCACTACTGCAACGAGTCGACACGAGTGCTAGTGAAGAAGAAGCAGACCGACTTGGAAAGCGTCGTTAAGGCAGTTCAATTGCTGGGTTTGATTAAAAACAAGCTACTCGATGGGGAGGCGGTCAGAACGGCACTCCAGCAACTCCTGGCTTGAGAAACTGGGCCAAAGGAAAAGCTAGGCATGCCACTTCAACTGCATCTGAGGATCGCAGTGAAGCGACCAAAACCCTTTCCAGCCCAACCAGCCAGCGTGCGGGTCTCATCATCCGCGCAGGTTTCCGGCCTACGAATCTGCGAATGGGTTCAACAGTTTCACTCCCGTATGACGACGCTGGTGCCGTTGCAGGTCACAAAGGTCAAGTCATGGGCCAACGCCGTCGCTGCCAGCAGTCCGTCCACCGTTGCAGCGGACAGCGCACAACAATGCCCACACAATCTCAGCCCCACCTGAAGGGAACCATACATGATAAACGAACCAAGCCCTGGGTTGACCCCTTTGCCGCCCGGTGGCGGGGTTGGCGGCCATGCTTAACCGTTCCCTATCACAATTTTAGGTAGGTGATCTCGGCCCCGCGAGTAAGCCTTGCTTCCTGCTTCGCCTGCTCCAGTGAGAATGGGCCGGTTTCGTACTTCTGGAAGATGTCCAGGCCCCGGTCGATGGTGATTTTCCAACCGGTGTCGGTGGTGATGCTCCGGGCGTGAAAACCCGGGCTATGATCCAACTCCCAGGTGAAGGCCACCCGTGAACCGGTGAATGAAACAGCGATTTGGTTCAGATTCTCCTCCTGCTTCACACAGGAATCCATGTCGGACTGGGTCCGCAGATGCACTGCCATCTCGTCACCCTCAGGCACCAGATCATGCGCCATTTCCAGAAATTCCATGAGGTTTCGGGCTTGGAAAAACAACCGGATGTAGGGATCGCTGATGGTGATGCGGCGCGCGCCAGCGAGATGGCGGGCAAACAACCGCCGATAGCTCCAACCTTTGGTGTTCTCAGGGACCACCACATGCCCGGGCTGCGGATCATCAGTGACCGCGACCGTTGGCTTTGAAGGTGCTGGCTCATCCGCAGAGGGCGTGGCCGCATTTGGCTCCGGGCCAGGCTCACCATCGGCTGCCTTCCGGCCCCGAAACCCGGCAAAGGTGGGGTACTGAATCTCTTCAGGGGTCAGAACTGTCACCGGATCTCCCCCACAGAGGGGTTTATAGCTGAAGTCATGGGGCTTGAAAGTCTCGTCGATACGCAGGATGTGCTCGCGCACACGGCGGCGAGCCTCCATGGCAAAGGCGAGCAGTACTTCCATTTCCTTCGGCGTGGCCTTGCCATCCGGGTGGATGATCTTCATCAGGCCGGAGAAGGTCTTCTCAAAACCTGTCTGGTCGCGGGTGGAAACCTCGGACGTGATCTCGAAGTGCTGTTTATACGTGCTGGTAAAATCTTCCGTCCGCAGGTGCTTGAGCACTTCGGCGATGTAATCCACAACAAAGCCATACCCGTTGGTGAATAGCTCATGCCGAATCGGGGCAACTTCCCAGCCGGGATTGTAGGCGTGGATGCGGTCCAGGAAGGCGGAATCGATGTACTTGTCCGGCAGCGGCTCGAAGAAATGCGAGTGCTTGAGCATGTAGGCCACCGATTTCTTGGTGTTGCCCATGAAGACCATGGACGCCTCGGCGGTGAGCTGCTCAATGCCCCGCGAAAACGTCCGGTTGGCCATGAAATTTTTCATGATGTCCACCAGCGTCTTATCCACCTTCTTGTCCTTGCCAGCGAACTCGTCGAAGCAGACACAATCCCAGAAGCCGACGAGGCCAATCTTGCCACTCGCATTGCTGACAAAAAGTTTTGGCGCAGACACTTCCGAGCCGGAAATGAGCATCCCATGCGGGGAGAACTCGGCGTAGATGTGGGATTTGCCAGTGCCTTTCGGACCAAGCTCAAGCAGGTTGTAATTCCGCTCGCAATAGGGGATGAGGCGAATCAGCGTCAACAGCTTGGCCCGGCGGCCAAACATTTCGGGATTGAAGCCCATGCTCTGCATCAGCACGTCCATCCACTCCTCGGTGGTGAACTCCGCCCGCGCCTTGAGGAACTGCTCATAGTCCACGCCAGCCACCTGAATGGGTTTTAGCGTGTCAATCTGCCACGGGCTGACTTTTTGATCTTCGGCCACTTCGTAGGTCACATCGATAATGCACCAGATGCCACCGACCAAGAGCTTGGGAAACCGCCGCACGAAATCATCGGACACAGGCACTTTCTTGAGACCCAGATTGGTGAACTCGGCTTCGTAGAAGCCGCCCTTGTCGTTCAACTCGACCGTGAGCTTATCAATGACCTTGTGGCGGCCCTT
>CAIYYI010000139.1 GCA_903930345.1 uncultured Verrucomicrobiota bacterium | reverse complement strand
ATGCGGTGTCTATTGCCGCCTTGGAGTGCTACCAGAACCAGGCGGATGCCATCATCAATGGGGTGGCCGATGGCAAGGATTTCTCCACCCACAGCGCCGAGATGCAAAAAGCTGTCAAACGCGCTGCCGAATTGGCCGACACCGCAGAGGAAAAGGCCTGGGCGGCGGAGATGGAGAGCGCTGCAAAACAGTATATGGCCAATTTTCAGGAGGTGATTCTGCCCGCCGTGCATAAGCGGGCCGCCACCAAAGAGGCGGCGGAACTCGCCAAACTGGACCAGACTTTGCGCGAGGCGGATGGGAAAACCGACGGCATCCTGACCAGTCTGATGGCGCTGAACGAAAAATGCATCACCTCCTTGGAAAAGGAAAGCGTCTCCGCCCAGGAAAAGTACACGCAGGTTGCCCGTAACACCATGATTCTCATCGGTGTGGTCGGTGCGGCCGCCTTGGTGTTGGGAACGTTAATTGGCCTGCTGGTGTCCAGCCGGGTGGCCCGGACCTTGCGCGGCATTGCCGAAGACTTAACCTCGAGTTCGGACCAGACGACGGCGGCGGCCGGGCAGGTGGCTTCCGCGAGCACCTCGCTGGCGGAAGGGGCCAGCGAACAGGCGGCATCCCTCGAAGAGACCAGCTCCTCCCTGGAGGAAATGGCCAGCATGACCCGGCGCAATGCGGAAGGCGCACAGAAAGCCAACCAACTGGCCCGCGAGGCGCGCAGCGCCGCCGATGCCGGGGCTGCGGACGTGGACGACATGAACCGGGCGATGGGCGACCTCAAGGCGGCCAGCGACGATATCGCCAAGATCATCAAGACCATTGATGAAATCGCTTTCCAGACGAACATCCTGGCGCTCAACGCCGCCGTGGAAGCCGCCCGCGCAGGCGAGGCCGGCATGGGCTTTGCGGTGGTGGCCGAGGAGGTGCGCAACCTGGCCCAGCGCAGTGCCCAGGCCGCCAAGGAAACCGCCGCCAAGATCGAAGGTGCCATCGCCAAAAGCACCCACGGGGTGCAGATCAGCGCCAAGGTGGCCACCCGCCTGCATGAAATCGTCACCAAGATCCGCCAGGTGGACGAACTGGCCGCCGAAGTGGCCACCGCTTCCGGCGAGCAGAGCCAGGGCATCCAGCAAGTCAACACGGCCGTCGGCCAGATGGACACAATCACCCAATCCAACGCCGCCAACGCCGAGGAAAGCGCCAGCGCCGCCGAGGAATTGAACGCCCAAGCACAGAATCTGCAGGACGCGGTCAAGAGCCTGATGCTCATGGTGGAAGGCGGCACCAGCCACGTCAGCCATAGCGCATCCAAGGCCCCCCCGGCAGCGGCCCGCAAATCGGTCTCGCCGCACCGCCAGAACGGCGCTTCCATTCCTAAAACTTTTCAGATGAAGCGGACCTCCAACGGAAACGCGGCCCCATCTGATTTCACCGGGCACGACCTGTCCGCCGCCATGGATGAGCAGGGCAGCGACACCACTAAACATCACGCGGAGTAAGACAACCTTGCAACCCAGGTGCCTTCGGCTACGTCGAGCACAAGGGCTTGGCGTTACCGAAGGGATTGCTTGTGCGATTTTCCCGCATTAAATCGCCACCGTTGCATTCTTCGGCCCAACTCCTCCCCGCTGCCCCGGATCCGCTCCACCAGCGCCTGTGGTCTGAGCGCTGTGGCATGGGTTCCCTACGCCAGCAACCATTGCTCGATCTCCTTGATGCTGTTCAGACGCATCCACATGCTCGCCGCATCACTTCAAATTGGAAACACACGTGTTCTGCAAAATATTGATGCAGAGAGACTAAAGACCATATTGTTCGGATATTGATTAAAAGTTGACGGGTGTGAAGAATATCAGTCAATCTTTATCCATGAAAAAGAT